>NZ_JBEXUP010000046.1:0-60957 GCF_040614375.1 Nonomuraea sp. NPDC005983 | reverse complement strand
CCGGACCCGCCTCCTGCGCAGGGTTCGCTGTGGTGGCGGGGTTCCCGGTGGCGGCCGGGCCGGCCGGGTCGGCAGGAGGTGCGGTGCTGGTGGGGCTTGTGGCGGCGTCGGGTTGGGACGGGCGGGCGTCGGCCGACAGGGTGAAGGTGATCTTGCCGGTCACCGGGTGGCCGTCGGCCGACAGGATGCGGTAGCCCACCACGTACGAGCCGCCCGGACGCAGCGGCTTGACCTTGACGGACACCTTCTCCGCCGCCACCGAGGCCGCGCCGTCGGCCCACGCTGAGCCGTCGGCGCCGGTCACGCCCACCTGCGCGTACCCCTGGCGTACCGTCTGGTCGAACACCAGCGTGACCCGCTCGGGAACCGACGACAGCGTCGCCCCGTCCTTCGGGTCGCTGCCGACCAGCACGTTGTGCGCCAGCGCTGGTTGGGCGATACCGGCTGCGGCGCAGGCCAGCAGCAGGACCGTGAGTAGCCGCCTCACCGATCAAAGCCTTCCATCGAGCGTTTCCAAACCCGTCTATGGTCCCACTCGTGACGGACCTGTTCGGCGGGGCGGCCTCCTACGACGCCAAGTACCGGCCGGACCACGGGGAAGAGGCGATCGAGCACCTGGTCCGCGCGCTCGGCCCCGGCAGCCGCGTCATGGACCTGGGCTGCGGGCCGGGCGGGGGTCCGACCAGATGCCCATGACCCGCCAGATCCGCCGGGTCAGCGGGTTGATCAGGCCGATGTCGACGCAGAGCTCCCTGGTCCTGGCGACGGAGTCGCGGATCTCCTGCTTGGCGGCCCGGTTGCGCAGGTACACCTCGGCCACGACGCTCGGGGGAATCCGGAAGCGCCTGATCATCGGCCCCGGCGGGGCCAGCATGATCCTGGCCATCACGCCGAGCACGACGGGCGAGGCGACGCCCAGCATGAGCCGCCGGTGGCGGGGCATCCGCGGCACCCGGTTGCGCAGGTAGTGCCTGGCGAAGGAGATGTGCCTGGCCTCCTCCGCGATGTGGATGCGCATGATCGTCTCTTCCAGCGGGTGGTGCTCCCTGTCGTCCTTGAGAACCTTGCGCTGGACGTGGTCGATCGGGTCCTCGCCGCCGAGCACGAAGACGAAGAACAGCTCGGTCGAGATCAGCGGGATCCACGGCGCGACCTGCGCGATCAGCGACAGCGGGCCCGGCATGCCGCGCACCGGGAGCTTCGTGCGGTTGACGAACTCCTGGAACATCATCCCGTGATGTCCCTCTTCGATGGTCTCGTGGTAGACGTAGCGGAACTCCGGCGACCCGTTCGGCAGCCGGTAGGCGTAGTTCAGCAGCCCCCGCTTGAGCAGGTTCTCGAACTGCAGCCCGATCTTCATCGCGGTGGCCACCCGCCACAGCCCGATCCGCGCCCGTGTCTCGGGCGGGCGGGACCGGTACCACGGGTGGCCGCCCAGCTTGTCGACGTCCGGTAGCTCCCAGCGCGGGTCGGTCTGGTCCACGAGGAACTCGGGGTCATCCCACGGGATGTCCCGGTACGGCTCCCAGTGCTTGTCGACCGACGCCTTCGACAGCCGTTCGATGACGGACCGGTAGGCGCGGCGGTCCGCGACCTTCTCGTCGCTTTCCCTGGCGGCGGTAGAGCTCGGTGCGGGTGTCATCGCGTGGGCTCCTCTCCTCGCCAGCTAATTGTACGAAGCATCCAATAAGTCTGGGAAGGGGAGACGGCTCACAGATCCTCGACGTCCAGGCCCACTTCCGCGGCGGCGGCCGTCCGCACCAGCTGCGCGACGCGGCGGCGTGACAGCAGCCTGCCGTGCACGTTCCACTGGATCGCCAGCCCGTCACTGAGCGCGAAGATCCGCCAGGACGCGCCGTCGGGGTCGGCGCAGACGAAGTCGCCCGACGCCACGCCCTCCTCGATGATCTCGCGCAGCAGCGTCCTGCCCCGGACGTCCAGCCGCCGCGAGGTCTCCTCCAGGTCGGTGTTGCGCATCGACTCCGCCCAGGCGTCGATCCACAGCCGCCAGCCGTCCGCGCCGGTGGTGGGCGAGCAGCGCTTGAGCAGCAGCTTCAGTCGCTCCCTCGGCGGACGCTCGGACCTCTCTATCTGGTTCAGCGCGTTGAGATGGAGTCTGGCCGCGTACGAGAAGGCCTGCTCGAACAGCCGGTCCTTGGTCTCGAAGTGGTAGAAGAGCAGGGCCTGGCTCACCCCCGCGGCCCTGGCGATGTCGAGGGTCCTGGTGTGCCCGAACCCTCGCTCCGCGATCACCTCGCACGCCGTCTTCAGTAAGTCCTCGCGTCTTAATCGGCTGAAACCTGGAGTCACAGCGGGCAACTCTAACTACTGCGCAGAGGGATTTGGAGGACAAACCGGGCGCCGCGGTCGGAGTCCTCGATGGTGAGGTTGCCGCCGTGGGCCAGTGCGATGTCGCGGGCGATGGGCAGGCCGAGGCCGGTGCCGCCCGCGTCGACGTTGCGGGAGGCGTCCAGGCGGGTGAACCGCGCGAAGACGGTCTCGCGCTGGTCGGGGGCGATGCCGCCGCCGTCGTCCACGACCTCCACGACGGCCTGGACGTCCACGGCGCGCACGGACACGCTGATCCTGGACGCGGCGTGCCGTTCCGCGTTGTCGAGCAGGTTCGTCAGCAGGCGCGCGAGCTGGAGCCGGTTGCCGGTCACCATCGCCTTCCCGCCCAAGCGCAGCTCCACGAGCTTGGTGTGCGAGCGCCTGGACAGCTCCTCCTCCACGAGCGCGGCCAGGTCCACCGCCTCCCTCGACGACGGCACTCCGGCGTCCAGTTTGGCCAGGGTCAGCAGGTCGACGACGATGGCCTGGAGCCGGTCGAGGCTGGCCAGGAGCGCCTGTCCGGTGTGCTCCCAGTCGGCGTCCTCCGGGTGCAGCAGGGCCTCCTCGACCTGGGCCCGCATCGCGGTGATCGGGCTGCGCAGGTCGTGCGAGGCGTCGGACGCGAACCTGCGCTGCTGCTCGACCGCCGACTCCAGGCGGTCCAGGGTCTGGTTGACGGTCCTGGCGAGGCGGTCCAGCTCGTCCTCGTGCGGGGACGGCGGCACGCGGCGGCCCAGGTCCGTGGCGGTGATCTCGGCCAGCTCGGTCTTGATGGCCGCCACCGGCGCCAGCGCCTTCGTCACGGTGCGCGAGGCCACGGCGGCCGTGATCGAGGAGAGCGCCACCACGCCGAGCAGCACGCCGCCCACGTACAGCGGACCGATGTACCAGGGGATGGCGCTGATGTAGGCGTAGACCATCCAGGACGACGTCCCGACCGGGATCCGGTCGCCGACGGTGACCAGGCAGCGCTCGCCCGGCACCTGGTCGGTGCAGAAGGTGGCGTCGACGCGCAGCCCGTCGTCGGAGGGCCGGATCCCGGTGAGGGGCGGCTTGCCCGCCAGCCGGATGCTGCTCTGGCGGATCACGGCGTGCTCGTCGACCACCTGGATGAGATCGACGTTCTCGGTGGAGACCAGGGGCCGGAGGTTGTCGGGGGCGGTTCGCTCGATGCTGATCGAGACGCGGTGCGCGGCCGCGGCCGCCTCCTGGATCGCGTGCTCGGTGAGCAGCGCGTGAACGAGCGGTGTGACCAGGAGCGCGGTCAGGAGGTAGCCGCCCAGCGTGTACATCAGGGCCGTCATCGTGAGCCTGCGCCGCACGGACCACCGGGTGAACACGCCTCAGCCCTCCTCGGTCGGCAGGCGCAGCACGAACCTGGCGCCGCTGTCGGAGTCCTCGAGGGCGAGCGTGCCGCCGTGGGCCAGTGCGATGTCGCGGGCGATGGGCAGGCCGAGGCCGGTGCCGCCCGCGTCGCGGTTGCGGGAGGCATCCAGGCGGGCGAACCGCTGGAAGACGTACTCGCGCTGGTCGGGGGCGATGCCGCCGCCGTCGTCCAGGACCTCCACGACGGCCTGGTCGTCGTGCCGCCTGAGGGACACGATGATGGTGGACTCGGCGTGCCGCTCGGCGTTGTCGAGCAGGTTCGTCAGCAGCCTGGCCAGGCGCAGCCGGTCGCCGCGGACGACCACCCCCGGCTGCAGCGTCCTGACGACCTGCTTCGAGCGCGGCCTGGCCGCCTCTTCGGTGACCAGCTCCGACAGGCCGACGTCCTCGCACACACCGGGTTCGCCTGCGTCGAGCCTGGCGAGCGTCAGCA
This sequence comes from Nonomuraea sp. NPDC005983, assembly GCF_040614375.1. Classification (NCBI taxonomy): domain Bacteria; kingdom Bacillati; phylum Actinomycetota; class Actinomycetes; order Streptosporangiales; family Streptosporangiaceae; genus Nonomuraea; species Nonomuraea sp. NPDC005983. Next base: position 56,807 of record NZ_JBEXUP010000046.1, on the reverse strand, counting down.
GGTCGGCGACGATGGCCTGGAGCCGGTCGAGGCTGGCCAGGAGCGCCTGTCCGGTGTGCTCCCAGTCGGCGTCCTCCGGGTGCAGCAGGGCCTCCTCGACCTGGGCCCGCATCGCGGTGATCGGGCTGCGCAGGTCGTGCGAGGCGTCCGAGGCGAACCTACGGTGGTCCTCGACCACGGCCTCCAGCCGGTCGAGCGTCTGGTTCACCGACCGCGCCAGCACGCGGATCTCGTCGACGTTGCGAGGGGCGGGCACGCGATGACGGAGGTCGGCGGTGGCGGTGATCTCGGCTAGCTGGTCCCTGATGCGGTCGACCGGGGCCAGCGCCCCCGCCACCACGCGCGACGTGCCGAACCAGGCGAGCGCCACGAGCCCCGCCGACGCGCCCGCCACGGACGCGAGGACGGCGGGGGTGACGTACCAGGGCACCGTGTCGACGAAGGCGTAGATGAGGTACTCGCCTTCCTTCTCGTAGACCCGGAAGACGACCGCGATCTCGCACCGCCCGGGGAGCACGGGCAGGCCGCACATGATCTGGGTCTTGTTGACCTCGTCGGGGTCCGGCACGAAGGTGGTCAGGCGTGGCTGGCCGACGAGGTTCGCGCTGGACGCCGTGACACGCCCGGCGGTGTCGACCACCTGGATGCCGTCGAGGTCGGTGGGGACCACCGCGGGAAGGGTGCCGCGCTTGACCTGGTGAACCACGCGCAGGGCCACGCCCAGTACCTCGTTCTTGCGGTATTCGAGGGCCGTGTTGTGCAGGCCGTACAGCAGGAGTGAGCTGGCCAGCAGGCAGAACAGCGCCATGGTGACGCTCGCGAGCAACGTCAGCCGCGCGCGCACGGACCTGCCGAACCGTGTAACCACGCCTCCCCCCTGGTAGCCAGGTGATCACACTAAGTGGCTTCATCTCTAATTAACGGAGATTCAGCGATAAATCGGGACAAAAGGTCGAGAGAACGATGCTCTATGCCAGTCGCGTGGGGCTGGTTAGAGTAAGTGAGCACTGATGCGAAGGGGACGACGTGAACCTTGACGAGTATCGGCGTGCCGCCAGGGACTGGCTGCTCGAAAATGCCCCGAAGGACGATTCCCCAGATATCGCCCAGGCCAAGGATTTCATGGCCAGGCTTTACGACGCCGGCTACTCCGGCATCACGTGGCCGGAGCGGTGGGGCGGCCAGGGCCTGACCCAGGCGGAGGAGCGCGCGTTCGCCGCCGAGGCCCGCGACTTCGCGCTACCCACCTACGTCTTCTCGATCGGCCTGGGCATGACCGGTCCCACGCTGGTCGACAGGGGCAGCGACGAGCAGCGCGAGCGCTTCGTCCGGCCGCTGCTGCGCGGCGAGGAGATCTGGTGCCAGCTCTTCTCCGAGCCGGGCGCGGGCAGCGACGTGGCCGGCCTGCAGACCAGGGCCGAGCGCGACGAAGCTCGCGGAGCTCGCGGCGACAGCTGGATCGTCAACGGCCAGAAGGTCTGGACGTCGGTCGCCCAGCACGCCGACTGGGGCCTGCTGCTCGCCCGCACCGACGTGGACGTCCCCAAGCACCGGGGCCTGACCATGTTCGTGGTGGACATGCGCCACCCCGGCGTGACAGTCAGGCCGCTCAGGGACATGACCGGCCGGGCCCACTTCAACGAGATCTTCTTCGACGACGTGCCGATCCCCGACGAGCACCGCGTCGGTGACGTCAACGACGGCTGGAGCGTCGCCGTCACGACCCTCCTGCACGAGCGCCTGTCGATCTCCGCCGGGGTCGGCATGAGCGGTCAGAAGGACGACCCGACCTCCCTGGAAGCGCTGCGCCAGGCGGTCGACACCACCGACCCGCTGGTCAGGGACGAGCTGGTCGAGCTGCACGTCCGCTCGCGCGCGCTGGCCCTGTTCAACCAGCGCCTCGCCCAGGAGACGAGGGCCGGTCTCTTCCCCGGCGCCCGGGGCAGCGCCGCCAAGCTGCTGCTCGCCGAGCTGACCCTGTTCCGGGCCGACCTCGCCACCAGGCTGGTCGGCCCGGCCTCCGTCGTCGGCGACAGCCCGCTCGCGCACGCGATCTCGCTGGCCCCCGCGATGGCGCTGGGCGGCGGCACCAACGAGATCATGCGCAACATCATCGGCGACCGCGTGCTGAACCTGCCGCCCGAGCCGCGGGTGGACAAGACCGTGCCGTTCAAGGACCTGAAGGTGGGGACGCAGGGGTGAAGCTGGTACTCAGCCAGGAGCAGCGGCAGTTGCGCGAGGCCGTCCGCGCGTTCCTGAGCGCGGCCTCGCCGCCGGGTGAGGTCCGCCGCGCGATGGAGTCGCCCGACGGCTACGACCGCGACGTCTACGCCCGGCTCAACGGCGAGCTGGGCCTGTCCGGCCTGATCGTGCCGGAGCAGTACGGCGGGGCGGGCGCGGGCTTCGCCGAGCTGGCCGTCGTCCTGGAGGAGACCGGCGCCGCCCTGCTGCCCGGCCCGTTCCTCGCCGGTGTGTTCGCCGTGATCACGCTCACCCAGGCGCCCGACGAGAAACTGCTCCCCGCCCTGGCCGAGGGCCGCCTGACCGCCACCCTCGTCGAGGGCGTCAGCCGCGACGGCGAGGTGCTCAACGGCACCGCCGGGCAGGTGCTCAACGGCCTCGACGCCGACGTGCTCCTCGTCGACACCGGTGACGCGCTGGTCGCCGTCGACGCCGAGGCCGCCACCCGAGAGCCGCGCCTCACGCTCGACCTCACCCGGCGGCAGGCCAGGGTCGTCCTCGACGCGGCCCGCGGCCGGGTGCTCAGCACCGACACCGCGGCGCTGGCCAGGGCGCGCGATCTGCGGGCCGTCGCGCTGGCCGCCGAGCAGCTCGGCGTGCTGCGGGCCGCCCTCGACTCCGTCGTCGGCTACGCCAAGATCCGCGTGGCCTTCGGCCGGTTCATCGGCTCCTACCAGGGGGTCAAGCACCGGCTCGCCGACATGCACTGCAAGCTCGAACAGGCCGAGTCGATCGTCAGGTTCGCCGCCTGGGCGGCCGACGAGTCACCGGCGGACCTGCCCGAGGCCGCCGCGCTGGCCCAGGCGTACGTCGGACGGGCCTGCTTCGAGGTCGCCCGCGACCACCTGCTGCTGCACGGCGGCGTCGGTTTCACCTGGGAGCACGACGCGCATCTCTACTACAAGCGGGCCAAGGCCGACGAGGTGCTGCTCGGCCCGCCGCGCGCGCACCGCGCCCGCCTGGCCGACCTGCTGGAGCTGTGATGGACCCCGCGACCGATATCGCCGACCTCCCGGGCTTCTACGCGATCGCCCAGGCCGACCCCGGCCGCCGCGCGGTCGTCGGCCCCGACGGCTCGGTCGTCAGCTACGGCGAGCTGCTCGCCACGGTCAACCAGGTCTCCCACGGCCTGCGGGCACGCGGCCTGCGCCGCGGCGACGTCGTGGCGGGCGTGCTGCGCAACGGGCTCGACGCGGTCGTCATGCTGATGGCCACCGGCCAGATCGGCCTGTACTACGTCCCGATCAACTGGCATCTCACCGACTCCGAGATCGCCTACATCCTGGGCGACTGCGACGCCAGGATCGTGGTCGCGGGCCCGGAACAGGCCGTGCCGGGCGCCGAGACCGGCATCGGCGGGCTCGCCGAGGGCCAGCCGACCGGCCCGCCGGGCGAGCGGTCCGCCGGAGCCGTCATGTGGTACACCTCCGGAACCACCGGCTTCCCCAAGGGGGTGCAACGCCCGCTCTCCGACGCCGAGCCGGAGGCGCTCACGCCGCTGTACACGTGGTTCCTCGGCGAGGTCGTCGACCTCAGGCCGGGCGACGGCGTGCACCTGGTGACCTCGCCCATGTACCACTCGGCGCCGTGCGCGCACACCCAGTTCGCCCTGCACCTGGGCCACACCGTGGTGATCGCGCCCCGGTTCGAGCCGGTCGCCGTCCTGGAGCTGATCGAGCGGTACCAGGTGACCAACGCGATGATGGTGCCGACCATGTTCCACCGGATGCTGCAACTGCCCGGCGAGGTCAGGGCCGGGTACGACGTGTCGAGCCTGCGCCAGGTCATCCACACCGGCGCCGCCTGCCCCGTCGCGGTCAAGCAGGGGATCATGGACTGGTGGGGGCCCGTCCTGTACGAGTACTACGGCTCCACCGAGTCGACGATCGCGTTCGCGGTCAAGCCGCACGACTGGCTGGCCAGGCCGGGCACCGTGGGCAGGCCGGCGCCCTCGTTCGAGGTCCGGATCCTCGACGACGACGGCGAGGAACTGCCCCCGGGGGAGCCCGGCATGATCTACATCAGGTCGGGCCTGGGCACCTTCGAGTACCGCAAGGACCCGGCCAAGACCGCGGCCAGCATGCGCGGCGACTGGTACGCCCCCGGCGACATCGGCTACCTCGACAAGGACGGCTTCCTGTTCCTCTGCGACCGCCGCACGGACCTGATCGTCTCCGGCGGGGTGAACATCTACCCCGCCGAGATCGAGGCCGCCCTGCTGGAGCATCCGGCGGTCGCGGACGTGGCCGTCATCGGGGTGCCCGACCCGGAGTGGGGCCACAACGTGGTCGCCCTGGTGCAACCGGCCGAAGGCGTCACGCCGGGCCCCGAGCTCACGTCCGAGCTGCTCGAACACTGCGGGCCGCGGATCGCCAAGTTCAAGCACCCGAAGGTGGTCGAGTACCGCGACCAACTGCCCCGCACCCCCACGGGCAAGCTGTCACGCGCCAAGGTCAGGCAGGAGTACCTCGACGCGCTGTGAAGACCGGCTCGTCGGTGTACCGCGCGCCGCCGGGCCCGCTGACCAGGCGCTGACCGTCCGCTGATCGCGGGGCTCTCAGCCCGGCAGGATGGCGTGGCCGGGACGCAGCACGCGGTCGGGGTCCCAGGTCTTCTTCACCTGCGCCAGCCGGGCGTGGTCCTCGGCCGTGTACGCGGAGGCGGTCCTGGACGGGTCGGTCAGGAAGTTCAGGAACGTGCCCCCGGTGGCGTGCCCCTTGAGGTCCACCCGCTCGCCCATGGTGATGACGGAGAACGGCACGTCCCGGTGGCCGGCGGGCCCCGCGTCGGCGCCGGGCCTGGCCATCGCGCCGCCCCAGTGCCGCACCTCGACCGCCCGCGCCCCCGAGCCGAGCAGCGTGCCGACCAGGTCGTCGGGCAGGTCCTCGACCAGGTCGAAGTGCTGGCTGACAGCCATCGGCGGGCTCGGCGGCCCGGCGATGGCGGTGCCCGCCTCCTCGAAGGAGAGCTCGGCCATGCCGCCGCCGACCGGCTCGCCCGCCGCGTCCAGCAGCGGAGCGAGCAGCCGCCGCGCCTTCTCGGCGGAGGCCAGGCAGACGGCCCTGACGCCGAGCGCCCGGCCGCCGTCGGGCAGCCGCATCACCAGCACCGCCGTGTTCGACTCGTCCGGCTCGTCCGGCGCCCACGCGCGGTAGGCGGCCAGCGTGTCGGCCGCCCGCTCCACGGGGTGCAGGGTCATGCCCGCGTAGACCCGTTCGACCGGGTATAGGCGGAACGTCAGGGCCGTCACCACGGCGAAGTTGCCGCCGCCGCCGCGCAGCGCCCAGAACAGGTCCGGGTGCTCGTCCGGGCCGATGGTCAGCGGCTCGCCGTCCGCGGTGACGACGTCCGCCCGCACCACGCTGTCGGCGGCCAGGCCGTACGCGCGCGACAGCCAGCCGGCGCCCCCGCCCAGCGTGTACCCCGTGACGCCCACCCACGGCGTGCCCGACAGCGGCGCCAGCCCGTACGGCGCGGCGGCGGCGATCACGTCCGACCACAGCGCCCCCGGCCCCGCGGTCGCCGTCCTCCAGGACGGATCCACCGCCACCCGCGCCATCCCCGAGGTGCGCAGCATCAGCCCGCCCTCCGCGGACGACACCGTGCCATGCCCCGTCGACTGCACCGACACCGGCAACTCCCGGGTGCTGGCCACCTCCACGGCCGCCCGCACGTCCTCCGGCCCCGTCGCCTCGGCGACCACGTCGGGGCGGGGGGCGAACGCCCGGTTCCACGGCAGCCGCTCCAGCTCGTACCTCTCCTCGCCGGGCAGGTGGATCCGCCCCTGGAAACCGGCGGCCCGCAACGCTCGATACGTCATCTCGGCTCCTTTCGCATCTCGGCCCTTTGGCTTCTCGGCCCCTTGGGCACCTCGGCTCGCTGGTACCGATGTTGGCCCGGCGACCAGGGCGCGGTCGTCGTGCGCGCGGATGCAGCCGGACGCAGTACGGCGGCCAGGCGCTACTGCGCCGGGAGTAGCACTCCGGAACGACGATTTCTGTCCGGTTTCGCCGTAAGGTGCGGACATGGCGAGACCTCATATGCCCGACGTGGTGCTGGTGGTGGGCGTGGCGGCCGTGGTGACGGGCAACGCCGCGCTCACCGGCACGGGGCCGCTCGGCTACCTGCTGCTCGTCGCCTCCGCCCTCGTCCTGTACGCGCACCGGCGGGCGCCCAGGACGGTCCTGGTGATCACCACGGCCTGCGCGCTCGGCTACGTGCTGCTGGACGGCCCCGAGCTGCTCGCCGGGCTGCCCGCACTGATCACGATCTTCAGCGTGGTCAAGAGCGGCCACAACCCCTTCGCGCTGATCGCCACGGCGGTGCTCGAAGCGGGCATGGTCGGCGCCGGCCTGCTCAACGGGCAGCCGCTCGTGACCGCCGTCAAGGGCGCGTTCGCCATCGCCGGCTGGTTCGTCGCCTCGGCCGTGATGGCCGCGGTCTTCCAGCAGATCGAGCAGCGCGCCGCCGAGGCCGAGCGGACCCGCGAGGAGGCGGCGCTGCGCCGGGCGGGGGAGGAGCGGCTGCGCATCGCCAGGGAGCTGCACGACTCGCTCACCCACAGCATCTCGATCATCAAGGTTCAGGCGGGCGTGGCCGTCCACCTCGCGCGCAAACGCGGCGAGGAGCCGCCGCCCGCGCTGCTCGCCATCCAGGAGGCGGGCAGCGAGGCCATGCGCGAGTTGCGGGCCACGCTGGAGGTGCTACGCGACGACGCCGACCCGCCGACCGGTATCCTCGACCGGCTGCCCGACCTGGTGGACCGGGCGTGCGCCGCCGGACAGCCGACCACGCTCAAGATCGATGGACGGCCGAGGACGCTGCCGGGCGAGGTGGAGCAGGCGGCCTACCGCATCGTCCAGGAGGCGCTGACGAACGTCACCCGCCACGCGGGCCCCGCCTCCGCCACCGTGCTCGTCGGCTACGCCGCCCACGGCCTGGTCGTCCAGGTCGACGACGACGGGCGGGGTGGCGTCTCGGCGGAGCCGCCGGGCGTCGGGCTCACCGGCATGCGCGAGCGGGTCGCCGCGCTCGGTGGCGAGCTGGTGACCGGGCCGAGGCCGGAGGGCGGCTTCTCCGTCCGCGCCGACCTGCCGGTGCGTGTCTCATGATCAGGGTGCTGCTCGCCGACGACCAGGCGCTGATCAGGGCCGGCTTCAAGGCGCTCATCGAGGCGGAGGAGAGCATCGAGGTGGTCGGCGAGGCGGGCGACGGGCGGCAGGCCGTCGCGCTCGCCGTCGAGCACCTGCCCGACGTGGTGCTGCTCGACATCCAGATGCCCGTCATGGACGGTATCGAGGCCACCAGGCGGATCGCCGCCGACCCGCGCCTGTCGGACGTGCACGTGGTGATCCTCACCAACTACGGCCTGGACGAGTACGTCTTCGACGCGCTGCAGGCCGGGGCCGGCGGGTTCCTGCTCAAGGACACCGACCCCGCCGACCTGCTGCACGGGATCAGGGTCGCGGCCCGCGGCGACGCCCTGCTCTCGCCCGACATCACCCGCAGGCTGATCGGCGAGTTCGTCTCCCGGCCGCCGCTCACCCTGCCGCCAGGCGAGCTCGGCCTGCTCACCGAGCGCGAGCGCGAGGCCGTGGCGCTGGTCGGGCGCGGGCTGTCCAACGACGAGATCGCCGTCCACATGGTGGTCAGCCCGTTCACCGCCAAGACCCACGTGAGCAGGGCGATGACCAAGCTGGGCGCCCGCGACCGAGCCCAGCTGGTGGTGCTCGCCTACGAGTCGGGCCTGGTCACCCCGGGCCGCTGACGGCCGTCCCGCCCTTCAGGTGTGCCGGCCGCCCGGCGATAGCGCTCGGACAGCCGCAGCACGTGCTCGGCCAGCTCGGGCGGGTCGAGCACCTCGAAGTCCACGCCGGTGAAGCCGATCCAGACGGCGATCCCCGCCAGGTCGTCGCCGCCCAGCCTCAGCAGGCAGGTGGCGTCGTCGACCGGCTCGACCTCCAGGCCCAGTGGCAGGCTGCGCATCCGCTCGGCGGGGGCGTGCAGCAGCACCGTCGCCTGGTGGCGCCACATCGCGGTGCTGACGCCCTTCTCCACGAACGCGGCCACGTCCCCGCCGTTGGGCAGGTCGCGCGGGGGGAAGCGCGGCCCGGTCGGCGTGCGCGGCCGCACCCTGTCGACCCGGAACGTCCGCCAGTCCTGCCGCTCGACGTCGTAGCCGAGCAGGTACCAGCGCCCGCGCCGGTGGACCAGCCGGTACGGCTCCACGTTCCTGACGGTCGCCGAGCCGTCGTGGCCGGTGTAGTCGAAGCGCAGCCGCTCATGGTCGCGGGCCGCGTTCGCGATCGCCGTCAGGACCTCGGGCGGCACCGAAGGCGCGCTGCCGGGGACCTGCCCAGGGATCTGCACCGTGTACGCGTTCAGCGCGTTGACCCGGCGCCGCAGCCGGGACGGCAGCACCTGCTCCAGCTTGGCCAGCGCCCGCACCGAGGTCTCCTCGATCCCCTCGACGCCGCCACCCGCCGCCCTGCCGAGCCCGACCGCCACCGCGACGGCCTCCTCGTCGTCGAGCAGCAGGGGAGGCAGCGCCGCGCCCGCCCCCAGCCGGTAACCGCCTGCCACGCCGGGCGTGGCGTGCACCGGGTAGCCGAGGCTGCGCAGCCGCTCCACGTCGTTGCGGATCGTCCTGGTCGACACCCCGAGCCGCGCCGACAGCTCGGGGCCCGACCACTCCTTGTGCGCTTGCAGCAGCGACAGCAGCTTCAGCAGGCGGGCCGAGGTTTCCAGCATGCGCCCAGTCTGCCCGCTATCGCGGAAGGGACGGTTCCGTGATGAGCACGATCTTGCCCAGGAGGTGGCCGTCCTCGCTGAGCCGGTGCGCGTCGGCCGTCCGCTCCAGCGGGAACTCCCGCGCGATCGGCATCCGCACGGCTCCGCGCGCCACGAGAGGCAGCACGTCGGCGAAGACCTCGCCGATCGCCTGGCCATCGGAGCCGGTCGAGAAGCGCACCCCGTGCTCGGCCGCGCCCGCGAAGTCGGCGATGGTGATCACCTTGCCGGGGTCGCCGGTCAGGCGGACCGACAGCTCCAGCACGTCCCTGCCCGAGGCGTCGAGCACCAGGTCGATCGGCCGGGGGAGCCGCTCCTCCAGCCCTTCGCCGTAGGTCACGGGGAGCACGCCGAGCCCGCGCAGGAACGCGTGGTGCCGCTCGCTGGCCGTCCCCACCACCCGGGCGCCCCTGGCGATCGCCAGCTGCGCGGCCACCAGCCCGACGCCGCCGGCCACGGCGTGGATCAGCAGCGTCTGGCCGGGTCGCAGGACGAGCTGCCGCAGCACCCGATGCGCGGTCTCGACCGCCACCGGCAGCGCGGCGGCCTGCGCGTACGGCAGCCCGTCGGGCTTGGGCAGCAGCTCACGCGGGTCGGCCAGGACATGGTCGGCCGCGGCCCCTGCCGGGACGCGGCCGAACACCGGCTGCCCCGTCCGCCAGCCCTCGACCCCCGGCCCGAGCGCGTCGATCGTGCCCGCGACCTCCATCCCGGTGCCGGTCGGCTCCGTCACCGCGCCGCCGACGAACCCGCGGCGGATCTTCCAGTCGATCGGGTTGACGCCCGCCGCGCGGACCACGACCCGCACCTGGCCGGGGCCCGGCTCGGGGATCGCGACCTCGTCGACGCCGAGCACGTCGGACCCGCCGTGCCGGCTGTACCGCACGGCCCTGGACGTCACCAGCAGCACCGCCTTGCCGACCAGCTCCCGGCTCTCCAGCGCGGCGTGCGCCTCCCGGGCCCGCTCCAGCGGCACGGCCAGCCCGACGACCGTGGCGAGCCTGCCCGCCGCCGCCTCGGCCAGCGTCCGCTCCGCCAGCTCCCTGAACTCGTCCGGGGCGAACTGGACCTGCTCCATGCCGACCAGCCGCACCCCGCGCCGCTCCGCCTCCCCGGGGTCGACCGCCGCGGTCGAACCGCTGGGCACGCCGTAGGCGAAGAACGCCCCACCGCGGGCGACGAGCCGGAACGCCGCCGTCCCGACCTGGCCGCCGACACCGTCGAACACCACGTCGTACCCGCCAGGCCAGGCCGGCCCGGCGCCGATCCCGGCAAGCTCGCCGTAGTCGACGGTCTCCACCGCGCCGAACCGGACGGCGGCCTCCCGCTTGGACGTGCCGCGCGCGGCGGCCGTGACGTGCGCGCCCGCGGCGTTCGCCAGCGCGACCAGCGGCAGCCCGAGCGCGCCACCCGCGCCGAGGACCAGCACGCGGTCGCCCGGCTTCAGCTCGGCGGCGTCCGTCAGGCTGAGCGCCGCCGGGCCCACCTGGACCAGCGCGGCGGCCTGCCGCAGGCTCAACCGGTCAGGGACGGCGACCACGGTGGCGGCGTCGGCCACCGCCCGCTCGGCGTACCCGCCGCCCGGCAACAGGGCGGCCACCCGCCGCCCCACCCAGGACGCGTCGACGCCCTCGCCCACGGACAGCACGTGCCCCGCCACGCCAGTACCTGGCACGAACGGCGGCCGGGACGGGAACCACTCTTGCCCCCAGCCCGCCCGCAACTGCGCGTCGAGCGACATGACGTCCGCGACCGCCACACCGACCACCAGCTGCCCCGGGCCGGCGACCGGGTCGGGAGCCGACCCGGCCTGGAGCACCTCGGGACCGCCGAACCTCGTCACCTCGACAACCTTCATACTCCGAGCGTGCAACCTCAAGTTCGGTTGAGGTCAACCCCTCCGTTCGGGCTCGCTCCGGTGAAGGGTGAGCCCGGTGGTGCCGGAGTGCCGGGGGAGGGCGTCTGGAGGGCCCGTCAGGCTCTGGTCACGCGGTACTCGCCCTGGCCGGTGAAGCCGGTGACGCGGGCGCCCTCGCGCATCAGGCCGCCCAGCACCTCCCGCACCGCCTGCCGCCACGCCTTGGCCGCGCCCGGGTCCCGCCGCCGGAGCGTCTCGACGTCGCCCGGCGTGCCGACCAGCACCGTCCTGCCGTCCCAGCGCCCGACCACCGGCAGCTCGCCCTCGGCGCGCACGCCCACCTGGTACGGCGGGCCGCCGCCCTCCTCCGGCGGCTCGGTGAGCCGCCAGACGGTGAGCAGCCGGTCGGACTCGTCGCCCTCGTTGATCGCGTCGGCCATCACCCCGTAGAAGTTCTCCAGGTACTCCTCGGGCCTGGCGCCCAGCTTGACCAGGTTGAACCGGGCGTTCCTGCGCACCAGCGGGTCGAAGGTCCAGGTGATCCGCGTCAGGCCCCGCTCCAGGCACCAGGCCCGCTGGTGCAGCTTGAGCGCGTACCCGATGCCGCGGCCGATCGCCGCGCCGGTCACGTGGGAGTGCAGCGCGGCCCCCGCCGCCCGGAAGCCGACGGACGCGCCGACGAGCCTGCCCCCCTCGTACGCCCCCGCGACGTAGCCGCCCGCGTGCGCGAACCCGATCATCAGCTCGACCGAGATCGGCACGTTGCGCGGGTCGGGGTGCCAGATGTCGTCGAAGAGCCGGTGGACGTCCGTGAACTCGGCGATCTCGTGCAGCTCGCGGACCTCCACCCCGGCCTTCGTCGCCGCGGCCGTGGCGGCGTCGCTGCCCGTCATGCCACGTTCCTCCCGCGAACCGACTCGACCAGCGCGCGCAGCAGCGCCGTGCGACCCGGCATCTCGGCGACGACCACGTGCTCGTCGTCGGCGTGCGCGCCGCCGCCCACCGCGCCCAGCCCGTCAAGCGTCGGGCACCCCGCCCCCGCCGCGAAGTTCCCATCGGACGCGCCCCCCACGGAGGCGGACGTCAGCGGCTCCAGGCCGAGCCCCGCCGCCAGCTCCTGCGCCAGCGTGTACAGCTCGGCCGACATCCCGGCCTCCAGCGGCGGCCGGTTCGGCCCGCCCAGCACCTCCAGCCGCGCGCCGGGCAGCACCGGACGCAGCGCATGGAGCTCCGCGTCGACGCGCCGCTGCTCCGCCACCGTCGCCGCCCGCACGTCCACCCCGAGCGTGGCCTGGGCGGGGACGGTGTTCAGCGTCGTGCCGCCCGTCACGACCGTCGGGGTGACGGTGGTGTCGCCGGCGCCCATGGCGGCCACGGCCAGGAGGTGGTGCGCCAGCTCCACGCCCGCGTTCACGCCCTTCTCCGGCTCCAGGCCCGCGTGCGCCGCCCTGCCGTGCACGCGCACGGTGTAGAGGGACGTCCCCTTGCGCACCGTCTTGAGCGCGCCGCCGTCGGCGCTGGCCTCCATCACGAACGCCGCCGCCAGCCCGCGCGCCGCGTCCTGGACCATCCCGGACGAGGTCGGCGAGCCGCGCTCCTCGTCGCCCGTGACCAGCACGCTGACGCCGTCGAGCGAGCTCAGCCCGGCCAGCGCGTGGAACGTCTGCACCAGCCCGGCCTTCATGTCGAACACGCCGGGGCCGCGGGCCACCCCGTCGGTCAGCGACCACGGATGGGTACGCAGCGTGCCCATCGGCCAGACGGTGTCGTGGTGGCCCAGCAGCAGCACGCGCGGCGTGCCGAACGTCCAGCGCAGGTGCGTGACCCCCTCGGTGACCAGGAACTCCGGCCGCGCGCCCAGGTATCGGGCGCCCATCGCGGCGACCACCTCGGCGCTGCGGGCGACGGCCTCCAGGTCGCGCGAGTACGACTCGCAGAGCACCAGCTCCTCAAGGTCCTCGATCACGCCAGCCGCTCCCCCAGGAACCGGTGCACATTACCGCCGATGATCTTCATGACGTCCTTCTCGGGGAGGCCGCGGGCGAGCAGGCCCTCGGTGACCATGGGCAGCCCGGACGGCCCCTCCAGCCCAGGGATCGCGGACATCGGATCGACGCCCCTGCTGTTCACGCCCTCGCAGCAGGGCGGCGTGAGATCCGCCATGACCTCGCGGACGAAGTCGGGGCCGAGCCCGACGTGGTCGATGCCGGCGACGTCGGCGACGTGCTCGATGTGGTCGAGCAGGTTGTCGAGCGAGACGTCGGCGCGGTCGGTGAGGAAGGGCGCGAAGAAGTTCACGCACACCACGCCGCCCGTCGCCGCGACCGCGCGGAGCTGGTCGTCGGTGAGGTTGCGATGGTGGTCGCGCAGCGCGCGAGCCGCGGAGTGGGTGGCCATGACCGGCTTGGACGCCAGCTCCAGGACGTGCGCCACGCCGGACGCGCCCAGGTGGGAGATGTCGAAGACGATGCCGAGCCGCTCCATCTCGGCCAGGGCGGCGACGCCGTGCGAGGTCAGGCCGCTGCCGGTGACGTCCTCGCCGCTGCCGTCGGCCAGCGGGGTGCGGCCCCAGTGCGCGATCGACGCGATCCGCACGCCCAGCCGGTGCACGGTCGAGATCAGCTCCACGCTCGCGTCGAGCCCCGGCATGCTCTCCAACGCGATGACCAGCGCGATCCTGCCCTCGTCCAGGGCCTGGTCGATGGCGGCGGCGTCGAGGCAGATCCGGACGTCGTCGGGGTTCCCCTCAGCCAGGACGTGCGCGCACTCGATCATGCGCAGGGTCTGCCTGAGCGCGCCCTCCGGGCGGTACTGGTCGTCGATGAAGACCGGGAGCACCTGGAGGTTCACCCCTCCGGTGAGGAGCTGCGGCAGCCACCGTTCGCGGAAGAAGGCGGCCCACTGCTCCGGCGGCCGGGCGGAGACCGCCATCAGCAGGTCGTTGTGGGTGTCGGCCACGACAGCACGCTGGTGGAGGGGAATCGTCATGACTCGGACGCTACTCCGCGTCCCTGGCCCGTTCCAATGGTGGCCCGCACAAGCTTTGCTGGGAAATTCAGTCCTTCACACACGTCTATAGGCGGGGCGGGGCGGCCTCGCGGTCAGCCTCCTGTACAGCGTGGTCGGGCCCGGCCAGTTGTTGGTGACGCGGCCCGCCGCCGTCTTGTACCAGCTCTGGCAGCCGTCACCCCACACCATGCGGGACATCGCCGCGTCCAGCTGCCTGCTCCACGCCGCCATCGCCTCCGGACGCACCTCCAGCGGGCCCCTCGCCAGGTACGGCAGGCAGGACATGACGTGCCTGACCTGGCACTCGAGCATGAAGACGATCGAGTTGTGCCCCAGGTTGGTGTTGGGGCCGTAGAGCAGGAAGAGGTTCGGGAAGTTCGGCACCGAGATGCCCAGGTACGCCTCGGCCCCGCCCGACCACTGCTCCGCCAGGGAGCGGCCGTCGCGGCCCTCGACCTCGATCGGGGAGAGGAACTCGGTGCTCAGGAAGCCGGTGGCGTAGATGATCGTGTCCACCTCGTGCAGGCCCTCGGCGGTCCGCACGCCCTTCGGGGTGATCTCGGCGATCCCGTCGGTGACCACCTCGACGTTCTGCCTGGTCAGCGCGGGGTAGAAGGCGCTGTCGATGACCACCCGCTTGCAGCCCGGCGGGTAGTCGGGGGTGAGCCTGGCGCGCAGCTCGGGGTCGGGGACCTGGGCGTCCAGGTGGGCCAGGGCGCGCTTTCTGAGCAGGCCGGCGCTCCAGCCCTGGGCGAGCGCGGGGTAGAGGGTGCCCTCGGCGTAGCGGTAGATCCACTCGCGGTAGGCGCGCTGGAGGCCGGGGACGAAGCGGAAGGCCAGCCTGGCCAGGGGGCCGAAGGTGGCGTCCGGCTTCGGGATGACCCAGTTCGGGGTGCGCTGGAAGACGGTCAGGTGACCGGCCTGTTGCGCGACCTCGGGGATGAACTGGGCGGCGGACGAGCCGTTGCCGATCACGGCCACGCGCCTGCCGGTGAGGTCGTGGTCGTGGTTCCACCTGGCGGAGTGGAAGGAGACGCCGGCGAAGTCCGTCATTCCCGGGATGTCGGGCAGGCGGGGGCGGTTGAGCTGGCCCACGCTCATCACGACCACATCGAAGACCTCGGCCCTGTCAGCCACGCTGCCCGCCTCTTCCTCCGGTGCGTCGCTCCCCGTGGTGACATGCCAGCGGGAGCCGTCGAAGGTGGCGCGGGTGACCTCGGTGCCGAACCTGATTTTCCGCCTGACGTCGTATTTATCGGCGCAATGCTCCAGATAGCCGAGGATTTCGGGTTGGCCGGGGTAGCGGCGCGTCCAGCTCGCGTACTTCTCGAAGGAGTACGAGTAGAGATGCGAGGGGATGTCGCACCCCGCGCCCGGGTAGCTGTTGTCGCGCCAGGTGCCGCCGAGGTCGCCGGCCTTCTCGAAGACCGTGTACGAGCGGATCCCGGCCCGTTCGAGCTGGATCGCCATGCACAGCCCGCCGAACCCCGCTCCGATGATCGCGACCCTAGGCGCCATGCCGTCCCTCCGCATGTCAGGATCCACTTACGGTACGCCGGAGCCGCCCTCGGCGACACCCTTCCGCGCGATCTCCGCCTACCCCGCAAGGCCGATAGTCTGCCCAGGTGGCTGCAGTGACGCTGACGGACGTGATCGAGAAGCTCGAGGCGGCCTACCCGCCCGCCCGGGCCGAGTCCTGGGATTCTGTGGGGCTGGTCTGCGGAGATCCCGCCCAGCCGGTGCGGCGGGTGCTGTTCGCGGTCGACCCGGTGGCGGCCGTCGCCCAGGAGGCGCTCGACTGGGGCGCCGACCTCATCGTCGTCCACCACCCGCTCTACCTGCGCGGCACCACGTCCGTCGCCGCGAACACCCCCAAGGGCCGGCTCGTCCACACGCTGATCAAGCACGACGTCGCCCTCTACACCGCCCACACCAACGCCGACGTGGCCAACCCCGGCGTCTCCGACGCGCTGGCCCGCGCCGTCGGCCTGACCGGAGACCTGGTGCCGCTCCAGCCGTTCCCCGACGACCCCTGGCGCGGCCTCGGCCGCATCGGCGACCTCCCGTCGAGGACGACGCTGGGCGAGTTCGCCGCGCAGGCCGCCGCCGGGCTGCCGCGTACCTCGTGGGGGATCCGGGTCGCGGGCGACCTGGCACGACCCGTGTCGCGCGTGGCGGTCAGCGGCGGCGCGGGCGACTCGCTCCTCGGTACGGCGCGGGCGGCGGGCGTCGACGTCTTCCTCACCGCCGACCTGCGGCACCACCCCTCCAGCGAGTTCGTCGAGGAGGGCGGGCCCGCGCTGATCGACGCCGCGCACTGGGCCACGGAATGGCCCTGGCTCGACAGCGCCGCGTCCGTCCTAAGCTCGAGTGGCGTTACCGTTGAAACGCGTGTCTCCGCCACGGTCACCGATGCTTGGACAAGAGGATATTGATCATGAAAGCAGCCCCTGAGGCCCAGAAGCGACTGCTCGACCTGGCAGAGCTCGACTCGGTGGTCGACCGGCTGGCCCACCGCCGCCGCACCCTGCCCGAGCTGGCCGAGATCGACGAGCTGTCGAAGCGGTACGCCAAGCTCGCCACGAACGTGATCGAGTCCGAGACCGAGGCGGGCGACCTGGCCCGCGAGCAGACCAAGGCCGAGAGCGACGTCGACGCCGTCCGCACCCGCGCCGACCGCGACCAGAAGCGCCTCGACTCCGGCGCCGTCACCTCGGCCCGCGACCTGTCCAGCCTCCAGTCGGAGATCAACTCGCTGCAGAAGCGCCAGGGCGACCTGGAAGAGATCGTGCTGGAGATCATGGAGCGCCGCGAGGCCGCCGACACCAAGGTCGGCGACCTGCGCAGGCAGCGCGACGAGGTTGGTGCCGCCCGCTCCGCGGCCGAGGACCGCCGCGACGCCGCGCTCGTCGAGATCGACAAGGAGGCCGGCGAGACGCAGGGCCGCCGCTCCGCCGTCGTCGGCGACGTCCCCGCCGACCTGCTCGCGCTCTACGACAAGCTCAGGGCCCAGTACGGCGTGGGCGCCGCCATGCTGTGGGGCGGGCGCTGCCAGGGCTGCAAGGTGGCCCTGTCGATCGCCGAGATGAACCGCATCAAGGCCGCGCCGCACGACGAGGTGCTGCGCTGCGACGAGTGCCGCCGGATCCTCGTCCGCACCCCAGAGTCGGGCCTGTGACCTCCTACCTCATCGAGGCCGACGGAGGCTCCCGGGGCAACCCCGGGCCCGCCGGTTACGGCGCCGTCGTCAAGGACGCCTCCGACGGCCAGGTCCTGGCGGAGGTGGCCGAGGCCATCGGTGTCGCCACCAACAACGTCGCCGAGTACCGGGGGCTCATCGCCGGCCTGCGGTCGGTGCTCGACCTGGCGGGCGACGGGGCCGCCGTCGCGGTGCGGATGGACTCCAAGCTGGTCGTCGAGCAGATGGCCGGGCGCTGGAAGATCAAGAACGAGGGGCTGCGGCCGCTGGCGCTGGAGGCGTCCAAGCTGGCCAGGCGGCTGCGGGTGACGGAGTGGACGTGGATCCCGCGCGCCACCAACCAGCACGCCGACCGGCTGGCCAACGAGGCCATGGACGCGGCGGCCAAGGGGCTGGCCTGGAAGGCGGGCGGCGTCCAGGAGCCGTCCGCGCCCGCTCGCTCCGCAGCCGCTCCCTCAGCTGAACAGACTGACCTCCTCGACGTGTCGGCTCCCACGGCGTCGGTGGCGACCGCCCAGCAGCCCGGTCAGGGCACCGGGTGGGGGCCGCCGACCAGGGTGGCGACCTCGCTGCTGCTGCTCAGGCACGGCGAGACGCCGCTGTCGGTGGAGCGCAGGTTCTCCGGCCTCGGCGACGCCGAGCTGACGGCCAACGGCCTGGCGCAGGCGGCCGCCGCCGCCGGCAGGCTCTCGCGCGACCCGTACCGGCTCGACGCGATCGTCACCTCGCCGCTCAAGCGGGCCAGGCAGACCGCCGAGGCGGTCGCGCAGCGCACCGGGCTCGACATCGAGACCGACGAGGACCTCAGAGAGACCGACTTCGGCGACTGGGAAGGCCACACGTTCACCGAGGTCCAGCGCCAGTGGCCGGAGGAACTGACCCGCTGGCTGGCCGACCCCGGCACGGCCCCGCCGGGCGGCGAAAGCTTCGCGGACGTCGCCCGCCGCGTCCAGCGAGCCGCCGACCGCCTGCTGGAACGCTACGAGGGCCGCACCGTCCTGGTGGTGTCGCACGTGACCCCCATCAAGACGCTGCTACGGCTCGCCCTGATGGCCCCACCGGAGGCGCTGTACCGCATGCACCTCGACGTGGCCTGCCTCTCGCTGGTCGAGCACTACGCCGACGGCCGGTCCGTGGTGAAGTCCATCAACGACACCGCGCACCTGCGCTGACCGCGCCCCGGCCACTCGTCGGTCTCCGCGCCGATGGTCCGGAGTTTGGTAATGTCACACCAGACGAGTCGGCCGGGCGACCGCGTCGGGCCCTTCACGGGCCCGCCGAGGAAGGTCCGGGCTCCACAGGGCAGGGTGGTCGGCAACACCGACCCGGGGTGACCCGCGGGAAAGTGCCACAGAAAGCAGACCGCCTCCCCATGGGGAGGTAAGGGTGAAACGGTGGTGTAAGAGACCACCAGCGCCCACGGTGACGTGGGCGGCTCGGTAAACCCCACCCGGAGCAAGGTCAAGAAGGGACGCTCTCCGGAGCGTCCCGCGCGCGACGTTCGAGGGCTGCCCGCCCGAGCCGCGCGGGTAGACCGCTTGAGGCCGCCGGCAACGGCGGTCCTAGATGGATGGTCGCCCCTTCGTAACGAAGGACAGAACCCGGCCTACAGGCCGACTCGTCCCCCTTCATCCACTCTGACCTGGCGTGCATGATCGGGGCACCTGAAGGGCACGTCACGACCCTGCGACTGCGGAAAGCGGAGACGGCACCTCACGCTCGGGTGCGTGAGGTGCCGTCGGGGCGTTCGGCCTCAGTGGGCGAAGCTGGAGATGAGGCCGATGGTGAGTGCGGTGCGCTCGGGGATGTAGTCGATGATGGCGTGCTCGGACCGGGAGTGTGAGCCCGCTCCGACGGGGCCGAGCCCGTCGAGGACGGGGCGGCCGAGGGCGGAGATGAAGTTGGCGTCACTGGCTCCGCCGACGCCTGCCTCGCGCAACTCCCACCCGTGCTCGATGGCGACCTTGTACGCCCTCGCGTACAGGTCCTCGGAGGCAGGGTTGGGGGTCATGGGAGGCCGGTTCCACTCGCCGGTGAGCTCGACGGAGACGCGTGGGTCCGGCGAGCGCAGCGAGGTCAGGGCGGCGTCGATGCGGTCCATCTCGGCCGGGTCGGAGACGCGGACGTCGATGCCGCAGGTGGCCCGTCCGGCGGTGACGTTGGTGCCGGTGCCGCCGTTGACCAGGCCGACGTTGACGGTGGTGCCGCGCTGAGGCGCGCCCAGGGCGGCGATCTGGGTGATCAGTGCGGCCATCGCGTGGACGGCGCTGGCCCCGGCCGTGGGGTCGAGCCCGGCGTGCGCCTCCACACCGGTGGTGGCCACGTGGAAGATGCCGACGCCCTTGCGGGAGGTCTTGACGGCGCCGTCGATGGCGCCCTCGAAGACCAGGCTGGCCAGCGCGCCGTCGCTGGCGGCCTCGATGCGGGAGCGGGAGGCCGGGCTGCCGATCTCCTCGTCGCCGTTGAACAGCAGGCGGACCGAGGGGTGCGGCAGCCCGAGCTCGCGCAGCCCGCGCACCGCCCAAACGGCCTGGACGAGGCCGGTCTTCATGTCGAAGACGCCGGGTGCGCTGGCGATGCCGTCGATGACCTGCCACGGCCAGTCGGCGAGGGTGCCGACCGGCCACACGGTGTCGTAGTGGCCGACCAGCAGGACGAAGCCGGGGGCGGTGCCGTGGTAGGTCATCTCCAGCACGTCGCCGTGCTCTCCGCCGTCGTGACGGGTGAACTCGTCCGGCTGCCCGATGCGGTCGACGGCCCAGTCGTTGATCGCGTCTAACGCCCGATGCAGGAGTTGTCTGTCGTTGCTCGGGCTTTCCAGCTCGACCAGTCTGCGCAGGTCGTCGAGCATGGCCGGATACGCCTGGCGGGTCCACACGGGAGCCGGTGTCACTAAGAGATCCTTTCCAAACAGGGTTTTCGATCGGTTATCGGACGGGGGCGCCGGGGCCCAGCGGGATGCCCAGCGCCCACCACGCGAGGAAGAACAGGGTCCAGACCACGAGCATGGCCATCGACAGGGGCAGGGTGAGCGACATCAGCGTGCCGATGCCCGCCGACTTGCGGTACCGCTGGATGAAGCCGAGCACCAGCACGAAGTAGGGGCTCATCGGGGTGATGGCGTTGGTGCAGGAGTCGGCGATGCGGTACAGCGCCTGGGTGGCCTCCGGGGAGATCTTCAGCAGCATCAGCATCGGCACGAACACCGGGCCGACCAGCGCCCACTGGGCGGATCCACTGGTGATCAGGAGGTTGATCAGGGTGACGATGACCAGGATGCCCAGGAAGACCACCGGGCCGCTGACACCCGCGGACTTCAGCACGGCCGCGCCCTGGATGGCGACGATCGTGCCGATGCCGGTCCACTTGAAGTAGGCCAGGAACTGGGAGATGGCGAAGAACAGCACGATGACCGGCGCCATCTCGCGCATGCCGTGCGCCATGAACTCGGGCACGTCGCTGCTGGACTTGATGGTGCCGACGATGCGGCCGTAGACGATGCCGACGATGCAGAAGGCCAGCCCGAGCATGACGGAGATCGCGCCCAGCAGCGGGCCGGTGACCAGGCTGCCGCCCTCGCCGCGCAGCGGGGAGTCCGACGGGATGATGGCCAGCGCGATCAGCGCGGCGATCACCAGCAGCGTGACGCCGGACCAGCGCAGCCCGCGCCGCTCCTGCGCCGACAGCGTCAGCTCGCCCAGGTCGCCGACCTCGGCGTCCTCGTCGATCGGCATGCTCTTGGCGCGCTTGGTCAGGACCGTCTCCGTCACCAGGGTGATGACGGCGGCCAGCACGACCGAGGAGCCCACGGAGAAGAAGTAGTTCGCCAGCGGGGTGACGGTGTAAGTGGGGTCGATCGTGTGCGCCGCCTCGGTGGTGATGCCTCCGAGGATGACATCCAGCGGGGTGACCACGGGGCTGGCGTCGAAGCCGGCCGCGACCGAGACGAAGGCGACCACGACGCCGACGATCGGGCTGCGGCCGACCGCGTAGAAGGCCAGACCGCCGAGCGGGATCAGCACGATGTAGGCCGAGTCGGCGGCCACGTGCGAGACCATGCCGGTGAAGGCGAGGACGAAGGTCACCCACCGGGCCGGCACGCGGGAGACACCCCGCCGGAGCACCGCGGAAAGCAGCCCCGCGCGGTCGGCCACTGCGACGCCGAGCATGACCACCAGCACCGTGCCCAGCGGGGGGAAGGTGGTGAAGCTCTCGATGGCCTTGCCGAGCATCAACGTGACGCCCTCGGCAGACAGCAGGTTCTTCGCGACGACGGGCTTGCCGTCGGCCGGGTTCACGGCCGACACCCCCGCCGAGGCCAAGATCCAGCTCAGCACCATGAGCGCGACGCTCAGGATGATGAACAACCAGAATGGATGCGGCAGTTTGTTGCCGGCGCGTTCTATGCCATTGAGAACGCGCATTGTCACGTTCAACGAACGTGATTCTTTTTTAACGGTGACGGTCGACATAGGGAGCCAGTCAGCCCTTTCTCGATGATTCGCCCGTGGTACAGGCTGAACGCGAAAGATGGCCGTCTCTTAATGCGAGCCCGCACCCGATGGGTCCACACACTAACGAGAGCCAGATCACCGCGCAAGAGCTACTGATTCGTATAGTTTCGCGCCCATTCACCTTCCTGACATGTTGTGGATCACGATGTGGTCAGGGCGATGATCAGTTGACGTGCGGGTTAAGCCCGCCATCCCGCTATTCGAGATGCGGGTGCCGCGTTTTTGGAAAGTTGTCTCGTTCCAACGATTGCCGGGCCTGCCGGGTTTGTCGTCCAGGACGGGGCGGCGTCCGCACTTCGGATGCTCGGTTGGCGCTGCGGCGGGGATCAATCGGGCCTGGCGCGGGCCGGCGCCCGGGCCGGCGGCGCGCGACGGCGAGGCGTGCGACGCCGCAGTTCCGTGCCTTCTCGCGGCATTCAGGCCGGTTTACGGGAATGCTCGTTATGCGGGCCCGCGGGGCGGGCCGCAGAAAATATTCGTGACGAATGGCGAGGTCGTCGCCCGGCGCGTGGCGCCGTACGCCGGCGCCCGCGCTCCGGTCGCTTATCGGTGGCTGAGTTCGCGATTCCCGAAAGCGAAACTCAGCCACCGATCGCGAACGTGCTCATAAAAGGCTGTCAAGCAGATTTAACGTAGCGCTAACGTTGGCCCGCCAAGATGCCTCCTGGCGGGCGCGGCCCGGCTCAGCCGAGAAGCGCACGGCTCAAATAGAAGGCCGCGATGCCGATCGCCGTGACGAGGAGGAACCGCTTGGAGATCAGGCCCGCGACGAAGGCGACGACGCCGCCGATCAGGTACGGGTTCGACAGCGTCAGCTCGACACCGCGGCCGGACGGGGCGAGAACGGCGGGGAACACCAGTGCGGCCAGCACGGCAGGCGGCGTGTACCGGAGCAGAGTCTGCACCAGCGAGGGCATCTCCCTGTCGGCGAAGACGGCCAGGGGCAGGTAGCGCGGCAGGAAGCTGCACAGTCCCATGCCCAGGATCAGGAGGGCCGTGCTCATTCCGCGTTCTCCTTGCTCGTCGTCGTGCTCGTCGTCGTGCTCGTCGTCGTGCCGGCCGTCGTGGTCTTCGGCTTCGTCGCGTACTCGCACACGGTGCCCACCAGCGCGCCGACGATCGCCGCCAGCACGACCCCGAGGTTGTACGGCAGGCCCTGCGCCAGCATCACGGTCACGCCCGCGGAGCCGATGGCCGCGGCCACCCGCCAGTTCGCCAGCCCGATCGCGAGCATGGCGACGAACATGGCGGTCACCGGGAAGTCGAGGCCGAGCTTCTGCACGTCGGACACCACGACCGAGCCGAGGGACATGCCGACCACCGTCGACAGCATCCAGGTGACGTACAGGAGCCCGGAGGCGCCGAGGAAGAACAGGTGCTTGCTGTGGGTGAGCTCACCCTTCTTCAGCTTCTCGATGGCCACGAAGAAGACCTCGTCGATCAACCCGAAGCCGAGCAGCACCCGCCACCGCTGGGGCACCTCCTTGACGTACGGGATCAGGATGGTCGAGTACAGCAGCATCCGGAGGGCCAGGATGAGCGTGGTCAGGATGATGGCGGGCCAGCTCGCGCCGTCGGCTATCAGGGCGAAGCCGACGAACTGGGCTGTTCCGGAGTTCACGGCCATCGCCAGCCCCAGGGTCGCCCAGCCGGAGAGCCCGCTGGACAATCCCAGGACTCCGCCCGCGATGCCCATGGGGATGGCTGTCGCGAGGAAGGGCATCGTGCTCTTCGCTCCGGCGAGCAGTTGCTGGAGAGGCGTGGGAGGGGTGAGGGCCTCGGGTGTGTTGGTGGTGGTCATCTCAGTGCGCTTCATTCCTTTGATCTGCTGCGCTCTCCTGCCATCGCTCGCTCGCCAGCTCGCTCGCCAGCTCGGCCACCAGCTCGGCCACGCTGTCCGGCGCCGTGCGGCAGAAGTAGTGGTCGCCGTCGCCGAGCTCCGCGAGCCGGGGCGTGCCGGCGAACGCCGACCACGCCTCGTACCGCTGTCCGTAGTCCGGCGTGAGGGGATCGTCCGAGGCGTAGACCGCTGTCAGGGGGGCGCCGAGCCGCGCCCTGGGCCCCTCCAGCAGGTAGCGGTTGGCGGTGCCGGAGTCGTGACGGAACGTCCTGGCGACGAAGGCCGCCTGCTCGGGCCGGAGCACGTCGAGCCCGGCGAACCCGGTCGCCTCGACGAGCCACCGCACGACGTCGTCGTCCGACATCGCCTCCGCCTGGGCCAGGGCCTCGCGGGTGGTCTCGGCGTCGTGCAGCAGCTTGGCGGCCACGAAGACCTGGAGCGGGCGGACGCCCTCCGCCTCCAGCAGGCGGGCGGTCTCGACCGCCAGGGCCGAACCGACGCAGTGGCCCCAGAGCATCACCGGCCCGTCGACGACGCGGCGGATCTCCTCCGACACCCGCCGGGCCGCGTCCTCCAGGGACAGGAACGGCTCGTCGGGATGGCCTGGGTCGTGTCCTGGCAGCTCGACGCCGTAGACCGCGATGTCGCCGCCGGCCTTGTCGAGGGTCGTGGCCAGCGGCTCGAAGTTGATGGCGTTGCCACCCGCGTACGGGAAGCACACGAGGGCGCACCGGGCTCGGGACGGATCCTGCGACAGGGGGCGGAGCAGGTCCCGGCCGGCTGACCGCGTCTCGGCGCCCTCGTCCAGGTGGGCCTGGGCCACCTCGCACAGCGGCTCCAGCGTGGAGTTGCGCATCAGGTCGGTGAGCGAGACGAGGCCGTCCAGCTCCATGATCACCCGCATGGCGGAGAGCGAGCTGCCGCCGAGCCCGAAGAAGTTGTCGTCGAGGGTGATCTTCTCGAGCGGTACGTCGAGCACCCTGGACCACGCCTCCGCGATGCGCAGCTGCACGCCGGTGACGGGACGGCGACTCGTCTCGTCGGCGAGGTCGGCGCTGGAACGCGCCTCGGAACGGTGGTCGGCACGGTGGAACGTCAGGCGGGGACGCTCCGGCAGGCGGCCCAGGACGTGGAGGCCGTCGGGCAGGCGGCGTCCGTACAGCCCGGTGGGCACCGGCTCGTCCCCGTCGGCGACCAGGACGACCTGGCCGGGCGTGGCGAAGGGGGCCCGCAGGCCGTGCTCGTCGACGACCCGCGCGTGGAACGACCGGGCAGCGTCGGGCACGAGGTTCACCACGGGGTCGGCAACGGCCGCCGGAAGGGCCTCGCCCTGTTCGGCCGCGGCCAGCGCGGCGGTCTCCTCGTCGGGGAGCAGCACGGCGAGGTGGTGCGGGGCGGCCGGGCCGGCCGTCATCTGCTCGAACGCGGCGACGTAGTACGCACCCATCCGCGCCACCTGCCAGGGCTCGAAGAGGTGCGCGTGGTAGTGCAGGCTGAGCCGAACCTCGTCGGTGACGAAGTGCCGGGAGAACTCGGCGCGCAGCACGAACTCCGTCTCCGAGTTGGCCCGGACGTCCAGGAACGAGAAGCCGTCGCGCGCCTCCAGCTGCTTGAGCAGGTAGAAGTGGGTGAAGTTGAAGGCCGTCTCGAACAGCGCCTGCTGGGTTCCCAGGTCGTGCTTCATCTGCGCCATCGGGTAGCGCCGCGCGGGAAGCAGCTCGATCTCCGAGCGGTAGACCTCGCGCACGAGGTCCGCCCAGGAGCCCTCGTCCGTACGCACCCGGAAGGGCACCGTGTTGAGGAACAGGCCGATCGCGCGCGTGGCGCTCTCCGCCTCGGGCCGGCCGCTGTGCTCGTAACCGGTCATGACGTCGCGCTCGCCGGCGATCAGCGACAGGACCTTGACGTGCGCGGCCATCGCGACGTTCTTGACCGGCACGGACAGCGCGTTGGCCAGCGCCACGATCCGGTCGGACAGGCCGCGCGGGAACTCCACCTCGTGGAACACCACGGGGAAGACGTCCGGGTCCGCCGAGTCCTTCGTCCGGGGCAGCTCGGTGAAGGCGCTGCCTTCGAGCAGCCCGGCCCAGTAGGAGCGGTGCTCCTCGGTCGCCAGCGACCGGCGCTCCAGCGCCACGTAGTCGCGTGCGTGGTTGTCGAGGGCGCTGCCGACGGCGTTGTCGAGGGCGCTGTCGAGGGCGCTGTCGACGGCCGTGTCCGGCAGCGGCCTGTTCTCGACGAGCCGGTAGTAGGCGTCGAACAGCGTGGTGTGCACCAGGGTGATGCTCCAGCCGTCGAGCGCGGAGTTGTGCTGGCTGAGGGTGTAGCGGAACAGGTCGTCGCCCAGCACGTGCACGTGCAGCCGGACGAGGCCGGGTTCGGTCCAGACGAAGCGGTGCGCCTTCTCCTGCTCCGCCCACGCGCGGTACCAGGCGTCCTGCTCGTCCTCCGTCATGCCGCGCAGGTCGGCGATGTGCAGCGGCGACGGCGCGTCCTCGTGGACGAGCTGCAGGTACTCGCTGTAGCCGGTGAGGTGGTAGCTGGTCCGGAAGATGGGGTGCCCGGCGACGAGGGCCCGCGCCGCCCGTTCGAAGCACTCGGCGTCGAACGCGCTCTGGATCGTGTAGCTGATGATGTCGTGATATTCGACCGTGTTGTGCGACAACTCGCTCTGGAAGACCAGACCAGCCTGTAGCTGGGTCATCGGGTAGGCGTCAGACACGCCTGCGGGGATCTTCGCCCGGTCCTCGGGCGTCAGCAGCTCGAACGGTTCGAACGAGCGCGACGCCGGGCCGCCCGTGTCACCCTCGCCGCCCCCCTCTCCGTCCGAAAGCGCGGCCAGCTCGGCGACCGTCGGGTTCTGGAAGAACTGCTGGAAGGTGAAGTCGAGGCCGTGGGCGCGGGCCTTGGCCAGCACGCTGACGAAGTGGATCGAGTTGCCGCCGAGCGCGAAGAAGTTGTCGTGCACCCCCACGCGCTCGCAGTCGAGGACCTCGGCCCAGATCCGGGCCAGGTCCGCCTCGCGCGGCGTGCGCGGCGCGAGGTACTCGGCCGCCTCAACGCGACCGGGCTCGGGCAGCGCGCGGCGGTCGAGCTTGCCGTTCGGGGTGAGCGGAAAGGACTCCAGGGCGACCACGCGGGCGGGAACCATGTACTCCGGCAGCGAACGCCGCAGATGGTCCTTCAGCTCGTCCTCGGAGAGCGGCTCCGGCGACAGGGCGTACCCGCAGAGGTAGGTCTGACCGTCGTCCTTCGTGCGGGCGACGACGACGGCGTCCCGCACGGCGGGGTACTGCCGCAACCGCTCCTCGATCTCGCCCGGCTCGATCCGGTATCCGCGCACCTTGACCTGGTGGTCGATGCGTCCGAGGTACTCGATCGTGCCGTCGGGCAGCCAGCGGGCCAGATCTCCCGTGCGGTAGACGCGCTCCTCACCCGCGTGCGGGGCGGCGACGAACCGCTCGGCGGTCAGCTCGGGGCGGTGCAGATACCCGCGGGCCAGCTGGACCCCGGCGATGCACAGCTCCCCGGGGACGCCGACAGGCTGCGGGCGCAGATCCGCGTCGACCACGTGGACGCGCGTGTTGTCGATCGGCCGGCCGATCGGCACCCTGCTCTCGCCGCCCTGGCACAGGTAGTGGGTGACGTCGACGGCGGCCTCGGTGGGCCCGTACAGGTTCGCCAGCCGGGCGCCGCCGGCCACCTCGGAGAAGCGGCGCACCAGGTGCGGCGGCAGCGCCTCGCCACTGGCGAACACCTGCCGCAGGGTGCCCAGCCTGGCCTGTTCACCCGCCCCCGACACGAAGTCCAGGAACGCGCCGAGCATCGACGGAACGAAGTGCATCGTGGTGACGCCGTGCCGCTCGACGGCGGTGGCCAGCGCCTCCGGGTCCCGCTCCGCGCCGGGCTCCGGCAGGCACACCGAGGCGCCCTCGAACATCCACCAGAAGAGCTCCCACACCGAGACGTCGAAGGACGTGGGCGTCTTCTGCATGACGACGTCGGCGCCGGTGATCGGGTACGCCTTCTGCATCCACCTGATGCGGTTGACGGCCGAGCGATGCTCGATCTGCACACCCTTGGGGTCGCCGGTCGAACCCGAGGTGTAGATGACGTAGGCCAGGTCGCGGGCGTCGCCCACGACGGGCGGCGTGCTCGTCTTCGGCGCGTACGCGGCCTCGTCCGTCAGATCCACCAGCGACTCCACCGCGGCCACGCCCTCGCCCACGAGCCCGAGATGGCGGGGCTGGCACAGGACGAGGCGGGCGGCACTGTCGCGGAGGATGTACGCGACGCGGTCGGGCGGGTTCCCCGGGTCGATCGGCAGGTACGCGCCGCCCGCCTTCAGCACGGCGTAGACGGCCACGAGCATCTCCGGCGAACGGTCCGCCAGCACGGCCACGAGGTGGTCGCGGCCCACGCCGCGGGCGCGCAGCGTGTGCGCCAGCCGGTTGGCCCGGACGTCCAGTTCGGTGTACGTGAGGCTGAATCCGTCACCCACCACGGCCACCGCGTCCGGGGTCTCGGCGACCTGCCGGCTGAACAGCTCGTCGAGCCGCACCGTGTCCTCGAAGACGGCGTCCGTGGCGTTCGCCTCGGCGATCACCGCGCGGTCGGCGTCGGTACGCAGGTCGAGGGCGGCCAGCGCCGCGTCGGGTGCGGCGGTGGCCTGGTCGAGCAGCAGCGCGCAGTGGGCGAGGAGCCGGCGCGCGGTGTCCACGGTGTGCCTGCCGGGACGGTGCCGCAGCTCCAGGGCCAGCCCGCCCGGCCTCCTCACGAAGGCGAAGGCGAGCGGGAAACCGGGCCGCTCGACGGGCTCCCCGCCGTCGCGCACCGCGTCGACGAGGACGTCGGCGAAGGGGTCGTCCCCGTCCCGTGCCGCGTTCCCGAACTCCTCGGCGAGCAGCTCGATCGGGTAGTCCTGGTGGGCGAGGGCGGTGCGCAGCCGGTCCTTGACCTCGCCGAGCAGCCCGCGCAGCGTGGTGTCGCGGGTGATCGGCAGCCGCAGCACCACCGAGGACGCCAGCGGCTCCGGCCGTCCCGCCACCGGGATGGCGGGCGTGGCCAGCACGGTTTCCCCGGCGCCGGTGTAGCGCTGGAGCAGCGCGCCGACCGCCGCGATCAGCACGGAGCGCAGCGCGGTGTCCTGCCCCCGGGTCAGCTTCTCCAGCCGGCCTGTCAGGGCGTCGTCGAGGTCGAGCGCGGCGGCCGTGCTCGACCCGTCGCCGGGCCCGGTCGCGTCGGACGGGAAACCGGCGCGCTCGGGCAGCTCCGCCAGCTCGGCCCGCCAGAACTCTCCCTCGCGGGGGCGCTGCGCGGCCGCGACCTTGAGCCTGCCCCAGGTCTCGATAGATTGCATGGCGCTCTCCAGGTGTCGGTCAGAAGTCGAAATCGAACGCGAGCTCGGGCAGGTCGTCCTGGTGAGACGGCGGACGCCCGAGCTCGCCGAGCGGCGTGTCGGGTTCGGCGAGCGCGGCGTCCAGCAGGGCCAGCAGCTCGTCGCGGAGCAGCTCCACCGTGGGGCGCAGCAGGAGGTCCGTGGCGTACGCCCACCGGGCCTCGAAGCCTTCGGGCGCGTCGTCGATCTGCAGGTCGAGGTCGAAGATCGTGCGTCGCGTGGCGTCCGGCCGCCAGCGGGGGCCGCCGCCGAGGAAGTCCACCTGGTGGAGCCCGGTGTCCTGCACGGCGAAGAAGGCGTCGAAGAGCGGGTGGCGGCTGAAGTCCCGCTCCCCGTGCAGCGCCACCAGGGCGTCGAACGAGTGGTCCTGGTGGTCCTGGGCGGCCAGGGCGTGCCGGGCCACCGCCCGCAGATGCCCGCGGAACGGCAGCCGGGGGTCCGGGTGCACCCGCAGGCAGAGGGTGTTCACGAACATTCCCTGCGCCCGGTCCACGCCTGGCAGATGCCGGCCGGAGACCGGGGTCCCCACCGTCACGTCGTCACTGCCGCTCACGCGTCCGAGGAAGGCGGTGTACGCGGCCAGCAGCACGTGGAAGGCCGTCAGCCCCTCGGCGCGGGCCAGTTCCCTGACCGCGTGGCTGCGCCCGGCGCCGAAGGCGAAGGGCAGGTGGGCTCCCTCGGTGCGGCGAACCGGCGGCCGGGGCAGGTCGGCGGGCAGATCGAGAGGCGTGACCGGCCGCGCGAACGTCTCGGCCCAGAACTCCTGGTGGGCCTCGGACAGCTTCCGCTTCTCCGGCCCGTTCGCCCACTGCGCGAAGTCCCGGTAGCGCAGCTCCACCTCGGGGAGCCGGTCGCCGCGCATCAGCGCCGCCCATTCGGCCATGAGCAGGGCGAGCGAGAAGCCGTCAGTGAGGAGATGGTGGACGTCGAGGACGAGCCGCGCCCCCGCGCCGTGGCGTACCAGGGCCGTGCGCCACAGGGGAGCCCGATGGAGGTCGAAGGCGCGGACCCACCGCACGGTCCAGTCGTCGAGGTCCGCGCCGCCGGGCAGGTCGATCTCGTCCAGCACGACGCCGAGCCCTTCGTGGACGCGCTGGTACGGCTGCCCGTCCCCGTCCAGCGCGACGTCGGTGCGCAGGATCTCGTGCCGGTCGACGAGCGCGGCCAGAGCGGCGCGCAGCCGCCCGGGGTCCACCTGGTCCGGGAGGTCGACGACGATCGGCAGGTTGTACTGGGTGCCCGAAGGGTCCTTGACCTGCTCGACGTAGACGCCCTTCTGCTGGGGCGACAGCGGGGTCCGCTCGGTGGCGAGGCCGGGACGCGGCCCCTCCACGTCCGGCCCGGCGCCGCCGGCGGCGCGGACGACCTCGGCCAGCGCGGCGACCGTGCGGGCGGCCAGCACCGCGGACGCCGGGCAGGCCACGCCGAACCGCCGCCGGACGCGGGCGGCCACCCGGGTCGCGGTCAACGAGCTGCCGCCCAGCTGGTCGAGCGGGTCCTCGACGCCGATCCCGCGCACGCCCAGGACGTCCTCCCACAGCTCGACCAGCGCGTGCTCCACCTCGTCCCGCGCCGCCCCGCCCGGCCTCGCCGCCGTGGGGTCGGGGGCGGGGTCGGGCGTGGGGAGCGCGGCCCGGTCCACCTTGCCGTTGACGGTCAGCGGCAGCGCGGGCAGCACCACGAGGTGCGCGGGGACCATGTGAGGGGGCAGCACGGAGGAGATCTCCGCGCGGATCCGCTCCACGTCCAGCGGCCCCTCGCCGGAGACGTACGCGCACAGATGGCTGTCGGCGGAGCCCGGAACGCGCCGTTCCACGACCACCGCGCCACCCACCCCGGCGCTGTTCAGCAGCGCGGCCTCGACCTCGCCCGGCTCGACGCGGAAGCCGCGCACCTTGACCTGGTGATCCGTCCGGCCGAGGAAGTCGAGCGACCCGTCGGGCAGCCGGCGGACCCGGTCGCCTGTCCGGTAGAGCACGTCGCCCGGCCGGAAGGGGTGGGGGACGAACGCGCGCTCGGTCAGCTCCGGGCGTCCGTGGTAGCCGAGCGCCATCCCGTCGCCGCCGACGTACAGCTCGCCGGGAACGCCAACAGGGAGCACCCGGCGGTCCTGGTTCAGGACGTACGCGGTGGTGTTGGGCACCGGCCGGCCGATGGGCACCCGCGCGCCGACCGGCTCGGTCACGGGGTGGCAGGTCGAGATGACCGCGTTCTCGGTCGGCCCGTACGCGTTCACGAGCCGCAGCCCCGGGTTGGCGCGCAGCACCGCCCGGGCGTGCTTCGCGGAGAGCACGTCACCTCCGACGAGCAGGTCGCGCAGCGGCCCGAACACGGTCGGGTCCTCGTCCGCGAGCTGGCTGAACAGCGCGGACGTGAAGAGCCCCGTGGTGATGCCCTGATCGGCCAGGGCCCGCTTCAGCTCCTCGCCGTCGAGGAAGGTCTCCCGGCCGAGCAGGTGCAGGGTGCCGCCGCTGAGCAGCGCGCCCCACATCTCCCAGACGGAGGCGTCGAACGCGGTCGCCCCGATCTGCGCCATCCTGGTGGTGGAGTCCAGGCGGACGTAGTCGACGCCCCGTACCAGCCGGACGATGCCCCGGTGCGGGACCATGACGCCCTTGGGCCGGCCGGTCGTCCCCGAGGTGTACATCAGGTACGCGACCGCCGACGCGTCACCGGGGGGCAGCTCTTCGGCCGACGCGATCGGGGGCGTGCCGCCGGGCATCGGGTCCTCGGCCGCCCAGTCGTAGGAGTCGACTGCGACGGCGCGGACGCCCGCCACCTCGCCGATCCGGTCGATCAACTCTCCCGTGGTCAGCAGCACCTTCGCGCCACTGTCCGCGACCAGGTGGGAGACCCGGTCCGCCGGATAGCCGGGGTCCACCGGCAGGTAGAAGCCGCCCGCCTTGAGCACGGCGAGCGCCGCGACGACCAGGTCAGGGGTGCGCGGCAGCAGCAACGCGACCGGCTCCGCCGGGCGCAGCCCGTCCCGGCGCAACGACTGTGCCAGCAGGGTGCTGCGGCGGTGCAGCTCGGCGTAGGTGAGGACGGTGCTCCCGTGCACCACGGCCGGATGGCCGGGCCTCGCCTCGGCGTGCTCGGCGAAGAGCTGCTCGACCCGGCTGTCCTTCGGGTAGTCGCGGGCCGTGTCGTTGCAGCCGTCCAGCAGCTCGGCCCGCTCGGACGGCGACAGCGGGTCCAGGTCCCGGACCGCGACCTGGGAGAAGTCCACGGCCAGGGCGGCGGCCAGATGGCCCGCGTGCCGGGCGACCATGTCCGCGCGGCTGCCGGCGGGGTCGTGGCGCAGGTGCGGGGTCTCGTCCAGGACGAGGACGAGCGGGCCGGAAGGCAGTGCTTCCCCGCCCGGCCGGTGGACCAGCACGGGGAGGAGCTCCACGCCGCCCTCGTGCGGCTGCGCGGCGTCGAGCGCTCGTGCCGCCGACGTCACCGCCTCGGCGATCGGTCTGGCGGGGTCGATCGTGAAGCGGACCACGTCCTGCCTGCCGCCGCGGACGACGTGGAAGGCGAGATCCCGCTGACCGGTGTGGTGGTAGAGGAGGGCGCCCCAGGCCGCCAGCACCTCCGGCACTCCCGCGTGCGGCGGGCAGGCGACGGGGAACGGCCCCCGGCCGTGTCCATCGGGCGTGTCCGGATCCGCGGGGTCCGAAAGCCATCCCAGCAGGTCACTCATGGGCGGGCCCTCCGTCGAGAACCTGGGCGAGGCCGCGGACCGTCGGGTTGAGATACAGCTCGCGCATCGGCAGGGCGGGAAGGCCTCGGTCACGCATGGACGCCGCCATCCGCATCGCGTAGAGCGAGTTGCCGCCGAGCTCGAAGAAGTTGTCGTCGAGGCCGACGGGCACGCCGAGCACCGACTCCCAGACCACGGCCAGCACGGCCGCGAGGTCACCCGCGGAGTTCCCGCGGTCCTCCGGGCCTACCGGCCCCTCACGGCCCTCCGGGCCCGCCAGTCCCGCGTGCTCCTCCCCGCCCCCAGGACTCCCCGGGGCCTGGGCGGCCGGGACGTCCCTCGCGGGGGTACGCACCGGCCCGGCGGCGGGTGCGGGCAGCTCGCGGACGTCCAGCTTGCCGTTCGCGGTGAGCGGTAGCGCGGCCAGCGCCGTGACCGTGGTGGGCAGCATGTACTCGGGCAGCACCTTGGAGGCCCGCAGCCGCACCGCCGCTGTGTCGCCCCCGTCCAGCACGCCGTCCAGCACCACGTACGCGTCGATGCGCACCCCCGCGGCGTCGCCCGCCGGGTCGCCGCCCAGCACCACGGCCGCCGCCGTGACGGACGGGTCGTCCAGCAGGACGTTGCGGATCTCGTCCAGCTCGATGCGGAAGCCGCGGATCTTGACCTGCGTGTCGAGCCGGCCCAGGTGCTCCAGCCGGCCATCGGGCAGCAGCCGCCCCCGATCACCGCTGCGGTACATGCGCCCGCCGGTGAACGGATCCGGCACGAAGCGCTGCGCGGTCAGCTCGGGACGTCCCAGGTACTCCAGGGCGACCCCCTCCCCGCCGACGTAGATCTCGCCGGGCACCCCACAGGGCAGCGGACGGCCCCGCTCATCCAGGACGTACAGGTGCCAGCCGGGCAGCGCGTGCCCCACCGACCGGGACCCGGCCATCGCCTCCCGGCGCGTCACGGTCTGTGCCGTCACGTGGACCGTGGTCTCCGTGATGCCGAACATGTTGACCAGGCGGCACCGGCTCTCGGGGTACCGGTCGAGCCAGTCCCGCAGCGGGCGGGCGTCCAGCGGTTCGCCGCCGAAGACCACCAGCCGGACCGCGAGCCGCTCGGCCCGGCGCCGGTCGGCCTCCATGAGCTGCGCGAACGCCGACGGGGTCTGGTTGAGTACGGTGACCTGCTCGCGCACCAGCAGCTGGTGGAACTCCTCCGGCGACCGGGAGACCCAGTAGGGCACCACGACCAGGCGGGCGCCGGTGAGCAGAGGCCCCCAGATCTCCCAGACGGAGAAGTCGAACGCGCTGGAGTGGAAGAGCGTCCAGGTGTCGCCGGGGCCGAGCGCGAAGTCGTCGCGGGTAGCCGACAGCAGAGCGACGACGTTGCGGTGCGGCACCACCACCCCCTTCGGGCGCCCGGTGGAGCCCGAGGTGTAGATGACGTACGCGGCCCCCTCGGGCCCGCGCCGGCCCTCGCTCCCGCTCGCCTGCCCGTCGTTCACGGAGCCGTCGTGCGCCGCGAGCCGTTCCGGTGGGACGACCCGGACGTGCTCGCCGCCGGGGAAGTCCGCGCGCGCGACCACCACGCGCAGGGCCGCGTCCTGCGCCGTGAACGCCAGCCGGTCGGCCGGGTAGGCCGGGTCCATCGGCACGTAGACGGCGTCCGCCTTGAGCACGGCGAGCATGGTGACCACGAGGTCGAGCGAGCGGTCGAGGCAGATGCCGACCCGCTCACCCGCGCGCACCCCCTCCGCGCGCAGCGCGGCGGCGTACCGGCCGGCTCGTTCGTCCAGCTCCGCGTAGGTCAGCGAGCGGCCCTCGCAGGTGAGCGCGACGGCGTCGGGGCGGTCCGCGGCGCGGGCCGCGAACACCTCGTCGATCCGCTCCGGCCGCCAGTCCAGTGGCCGCGCGGGGCGGCCGAGGGCGACGACCTGCCGCCGTTCTGGCTCGTCCAGCAGCTCGACGTCGGCGGGGATCAGATCGTCGTGCGCGTCGACCAGTTGCTCGTACGCACGGGCGACATGGCGGGCGAAGCGCCTGGCCGACTCCTCGTCCACCTCGGCGAGCCGATGGCGCACTTCCAGCCGGAGGCCGCCGTCGCCGGTGCGGACGGGCGCGAGCGTGAGCGGGAACGGCGCGGTGTGGCACGGAAGGTACGCGCCGCCCTCGGCCGTCAGCCCGTCGTAGAGGAGGCCCGCCACCACCCGGCCTCCGGCTTCCGCGCAGAGTTCGGCGTAATGCCGCGAGTCGCACCGCCCGCCGTGGCCGTCGAGGATCCGGGCGGCCTCGGCCACCAGCTCGTTCGTGCTGCGCATGCCCGACAGGTCCAGTGCCAGCAGCACCCCGGTCTCGAACGCCCCCAGGGTCCCTTCCGCCCGGGGGAGAGGGGCCAGCGCGCCGAGGACCGGGTTCTCCTGGTTCGCGTACCGTCCCAGGACCAGCCCGGCTGCCACCGCGACCGCGGCCCGCGCGTCCGCCGACCCGCGTATCGCCACGGTCACGGTGCCGGTGCTGTCACCTGCGGCGTCGTCGCCGGCTGCCCACTCGACGCGTCCCGAATAGTCCGCCTCGCGCCACCTCTTGAGCGTCTCGGTGTCCGCGACAGGCGGGTGGCCCGCCTCGTCGAAGGTGAACCGGTCGTGCGGAGCGCGTCCGGTGAGGACGTCGGCCACCTGCCGCAGCGACAGGGCGTCGAGGTTCGCCCGGTGCGCGGCGAGGACGAGGTCGGCGGGACCGTCCGCGTACTGCAGCAGCACGGCGCGCAGCATCGGCCCCTCCACGCGCAGGGACCGGTGCGTCTCGGAGTCGAGCCGGCGGTGCGCCGTCGGGGAGTCGCAGGCGGCCGGAACGCGCTCGGCCCAGAGCCGGGGCGACCGGTCGGCGGCCTCCCCCCACCAGGCGCGGGCCGCGTCGTCGAGGACGCGGGCCATCCGGACGGCGTCGGCCCCGTCGGGCAGCCTGACGCGCCAGGTGTGGCAGTGCGCGGATGGTGGGCGGTCGGCCGGGATGAGAGGAGTGGGGGAGTCGGTTCTGGGCACGCGTGATCTCCAGCGCAGGAGTGGTCCGAAGTGGCAGGACGGCCCGGTGAGTGCGAGCCGGCGCGGGCGCGGGTCAGCGTGCTGTGAAGCCTCCGTCGACCGTGAGCACGCTGCCGGTGACCTGCCGGGATTCGTCAGAGGCCAGCCATACGGCGGCCGAGGCGATGTCGTCGGGCTCGATGAGGGCGTTCATGGGCTGGGCCTGGACGAAGGTCTCCTCGTGCTCGCCGACCGGGACGTCGAGAGAGCGCGCGATCTCCGACAGCATCCGGCCCTCGACGTGCGAGTCGTCGCGGACCGAACCGGGGCACAGCGCGTTCACCCTGACCTTGCGCGGGGCGTAGTCGAGCGCCGCCGCCTTGGTCAGGCCGACGAGACCGTGCTTGGCGGCCACGTACCCGGCGAAGTGCCGGTAGCCGACCAGGCCGGCGGTCGAGGCGATGTTGACGATGCTGCCGGAGCGCTGCTCGACCATGAGCCGGCCTACCGCGCGGATGGCGCGCCAGGCGCCCGAGAGGTCGACGTCGATCATCAGCTGCCACTCGTCCTCGTCGATCTCGTGCGTCACCTTGCCGGACGGCGCGGCGATGCCCGCGTTGTTGACGAGGACGTCGACGCGGCCGAAACGCTCGACCGCCGCGGCCACCGCGGACTCGATGTCGCGCGTCTCCCGCACGTCCGCCTGCCTGGCCAGGACGGAGACGCCCGACTCCCGGCAGAGCTCCGCGGTGTACTCCAGCTGGCTCAGCGAACCCAGCGGATACGGCACCCCGGGCAGGTCGCGCGCGACGTCGAGCAGCACCAGGTCGGCTCCCTCTCGCGCGAACGCCACGGCACTGGCACGTCCCAGACCGCGGGCCGCGCCGGTGATGACGGCGGTCTTCCCCGACAGGCGCATCGTCACCGTGCTTCCGGTGTCTCGAGCTCGGCGCCGATCAGCCGTAGCAGGGAGGCGGGGTCGTCGGCGAGGTACATGTGGCCGCCGTCGAGCTCGGCCGTGCCGAACCCGGCCGTGGTGGCCTGCGCCCACTGGGCGATCTGGTCCGCGTCCACCAGTTCGTCGTCGCGGCCGCGCAGTGAGGTGATCGGCGTGGACAGCGGCTTGTCCGAGGCGGGCCGGTAGTTCTCGTGCATCTCGACGTCCGCGCGCAGCATGGGCAGTAGCAGCGCCCGCATCTCCGGGTTCTCGAGAGCCGGATGCGAGTATCCGGCGAAACGCCGGACCTGCGCCAGGAAGCCGTCGTCGTCCAGGCCGGTGGCCCGGCTCTCCCGCCCGTTCCACGGCCCCGGAGAGCCGCTCACGAACAGGCGGGCCAGCCGGATCCCGTTCACACCGTCGAGCCGGTACGCCAGCTCGAACGCGAGAACCGCCCCGAGGCTGTGCCCGAAGAGCGCCACCCGGGCATCGCCGCCGAGCTGGTCCAGGACCTGGGAGCACGCGTCCTCGGTGGCGCGGGCGACCTCGGTGTGCGGAGAGTCGACGAAGCGCTCCTCGCGGCCGGGCAACTGCACCGGCAGGATGCTCAATCCCTCGGGCGCGTACCGCTGCCACCCCTTGAAGAAGGACGCACCGGCACCGGCGAAAGGCAGGCATATGAGGTACGTGGGTTCCATGAAGCGAGCTGCTCCGTTCCATCGTCCAGAGGCTGCGACCCCGTCAGTGTTCGTATGGGCCTCCCCTTGGCGGGCCCTCCGCCGAGAAGCATGGGAGACAGTTCCGGCTGGGCGTCGTCGACCAGCCGGCCCAGCGCGTGTCGGGTCACGTGCAGGGCTCGTTAAGCAGCCAGGTTTGGCGCATGCGACACGGCCATCGCGAAACGTCGCCAAACGTAAGCACTTCGGATCAGTGGGGTCAAGATCCGAAACAGGCCATTGTTGTGTATATCACAGAGGTGCTTGGGTGTTATGGGACAGCCGAAAGTCGCCGGCGAAGAGATTGCGAGACGCGGCCGCGGAGCCCGCGGGCCAGGTCACCCCCCTCGTCGACTCGGCTCAGCAGCCCTGATGCGGCGGGGCGCCCTCGTGCGGCACTCCGTTCACCTGGAGGGCCTGGCGCCCGAGATGTAACGATCGCTAGCGAACATCCCCATGCGGTGTCACAATGTGGACTGCGCAGTGATCATGCTCGCATGACCGCGATGCCTCACAGCTGCCAACGCTGGGCGAACACCGGGAGAACGCTTGGCGGGAGTGGCGTCGGTGCCGCGGGAACGTGGGTGTACGGCGGAGAGCTTCCGGGCACTCCCTGCGCTCTCAGGGGAAGACGCAGGCGGTGCATGAGGAGGCGTGGATGGCCCAGGTGACCGAGAGCTCGCTGGACGATCCGGCGACCGTGGGGGTCGGTTCACGAGGCGATCTGGCCGCGCTCGACCTCGGCCCG
This sequence comes from Nonomuraea sp. NPDC005983, assembly GCF_040614375.1. Taxonomy (NCBI): domain Bacteria; kingdom Bacillati; phylum Actinomycetota; class Actinomycetes; order Streptosporangiales; family Streptosporangiaceae; genus Nonomuraea; species Nonomuraea sp. NPDC005983. The sequence goes on along the minus strand of NZ_JBEXUP010000046.1, from coordinate 18,860 downwards.
TACGCCCGCTGCCGGCATGGCGGGGGCGGCGAGTGCGCGCCTGGCGGACGGAGGTCCGTGCGCCGTGACTAACTCGCTGTCCGAGCTCATCCAAACGATCTTCAATGCCCAGCGGGCCGCCGGCAGCAACAGGGACCAGCTTCAGCTGAAGAAGATGGCCGTGGCGTGCGAGGGACTCGCCGCCGGGCTGAAGACTCTGGGGGACGAGCATTTCGACCCGGCCCTGCGAAGGGGGCAGGGAAGCTGGGGCGGCGGTGCGGCCGCGCACTACCAGGGGATGGCCGGCACGGTGTTCAGCGCGGAAACGCGCAAGGAGGTCATCAAGAACCTGGGCGAGGTGTCCAAGGCGCTGCGCGTCGCGCTGCAGGCGACCATCGAGACCCAGCGCGCCTACGAGGAGCTGAAGAAGTCCATCCGCGATGCCATCATCCTCAGCGTGGCCATCGGCCTGTTCGCGGGTGCCATGGGCAAGATCGCCGCACGGGCCGCCCAGGCCAAGATCGCCACTCAGGGCGCGACCTTCGCGTCCATGATCATGGCGCGGCTGGCCGCGCTGCTGGCGCGGGTCGGCATACCTGTGCGCAGGATCGCCGAGTTCATCTCCAAGAGCAAGATCCTCTCGCAGTTCAGGCCTACCAAGCTCGCCGGCAACCTCGTGCTGGACGGCACGCAGGGCATGTCGTTCGCCAAGACCAGCCTGGCGGCCATGAGCCACTTCTACAAGATGTTCGGCATGCAGATGGGCCTCAACTTCGCCTACATGGGGCTCGGCCGGACGTTGAGAGGCCAGTCGGTCTTCGCGCCCTTCGGCCTCGGATACGCGGAGATGGTCAAGTCCTCAAGTGTGTCAGCGGCCTTCCCGTTCGGCCGCGTCGGCTGGAACAAGCTGAAGAACAGGATCGGCTGGAGGGCGAACTTCCTCGCAGGTGTCACGACGGCAACCACCTACACGGTGGTCAACGACAGGCTCGAAGGCAAGTCGGCCGGTACGACCGTCGGGGACGTCGCCAGGATCGGACTGCTGAACGGCGGCTGGAGCGCCCTGAACGCCGTCATTCTCCGCAGGTACAACGTCACCGGCGACTTCGCTCAGCAGGGCATCACCAGCGCGGGCGCGATCATTCCCGGCACCGCGATACGCAACATCCCGCCGCCCATCGGCGTCCCGTTCAAGGCGCCCCCCGAGCAGCCGCAGATCAGCGACAGCGCGACCCAGGGGTACGGCACCGCCCCCAGCACCGGTGGCCATGCCGGCACCGACACCGGTGGCGGCACCGACACCAGTGGCCATACCGGCACCGGCACCGGTGGCGGTGGCGGTGGAACGCCTGCCGCCCCGTCGTCGCACGCGGTCGGGGGCGGCCAGACTCTGGAGAGCATCGCGCAGCAGGTGTACGGCGATGGGAGCCGCTGGCGCGAGATCTACGAGGCCAACCGCGACGTCATCGGCTCGGACCCGAACGCGCTGAGACCCGGTACGCGGCTGAAGATCCCCAAGTGATCTCTCCGACCAGCAGGCTCCCGCTGGACCCCGGGGCGGCGGAGCTCAGTCGAGAACACTGCCGGAGCTTCACACTGGACGGCCGTTGACAGGAGGACGCGATGGGACGCGAGAACGAGGGGATGCAGTACTCCTCTTCGGAGATGGGGACGGGCGGTAAGGCGGTTCACCAGGCGTCCGAGCAGGTGGACGGGCCGCTGGGGCGCTTCGTCGAAGACGCCAGGCCGACGGACACGTGCTTCGGCCTGGTGCCCCATGGTTCGCAAGAGCTGGCCACCAACTACTGGCAGTTCTACACGAACACCTGTGACTGGGTGGTCGCCCTGCAGTACAACCTGACGAACGCGGGGCTGACGTTGCTGCAGAGCAAGATCAACTACGACGCGACCGAGCCGCCGGGTCGCTAGCCGGAGACGAAGGAGGGCACGTGTTCTCTGGAGAGAACTTCCGCATGGACGACCTGTATCAGGTCGCGGAGGAGGCGGAGCGCATGCACCGTCGCATAGAGGTCGCGGCGAGCGAGCTCGAGGGGATCCAGGGTGTCGGCGAGAGCGCGGACGGCCGGGTCCAGGCTCGTACCGACGTCAACGGACGGCTCATCGAGGTGACGCTCGATCCGCGCGCCATGAAGATGAGCAGCCAGGACCTGGGTGAGGAGATCACGCTCGCGGTGCGGCGCGCGCAGGACGACGGCGATCTGCGGCGCGAGCAGGTCATGCGCGACGCCGTCGGCCACCTGCCGCAGACCCCTGACGAGGCCATGGAGCAGTTCGAAGGAGTCATGCACGCCTTCAACCAGACCATGAACGACCGAGAGGCCCAGCTCGACCAGATCATCCGGGATATTGACGAGCGCTAGGCGGCGAACCCTTCGGGGATGAGCGGCCAGACCCGCGTGCGCGGGGCGGTACGCGCCGCCCCACGGCGGGCGTAGCAGGCCGAAAGACGGTAGCGGTGGTCAGCGCCCCGGAGGCGCGGCCGGAGCGGCGTGCCCTTCGATGAGGTTCACCAGGCTGACGCCTGGGTGCCCCCATCGGGAGGCTCCGCCGTCATTTCGGCATGTCGACATAGTCGCGAGACGCTTCCAGGGAAGGACTCGCGCCCATGACGATCTCTCTTGACACCGGTCGCTACACGGTCGGCATGGCCACGAGCGCCGCCGACGTCCAGGCCGCCCAGCGGCTTCGCTACGAGGTCTTCGGCGAGGAGATGGGGGCGCGGCTCGACAGCCCGGTCTCCGGCCTCGACGTCGACAGGTTCGACGCCTACTGCGACCACCTCCTGGTCCGCGACCGCGACCAGGTGGTCGGCACCTACCGGCTGCTCCCTCCGGGCCGGACGGACCGGCTGTACTCCGACGGTGAATTCGATCTCGGCAACCTCGCCGCCCTCAGGAAGGACCTGGTCGAGGTGGGCCGCTCCTGCGTGCACCCCGATCACCGGGACGGCGCGGTGGTCGCCCTGATGTGGGCGGGCATCGCGCGCTATATGGTGACCGGCGGCCACCAGTGGCTGGCGGGCTGCTGCTCGGTGCCCCTCGACGACGGGGGCGCGCTCGCGGCCGGGGTCGCCGAGCGGGTGCCGGTGGGTCCGAAGGAGTATCGCGTCACGCCGCACGTCCCGTGGCGTGGCCAGGGCGCGGCCCGTCCCGACCGGTTCGTGCTGCCCGCTCTGCTCCGCGGCTACCTGCGGCTGGGCTCCTGGGTGTGCGGGGAGCCCGCGCACGACCGCGACTTCGGCACCGCCGACTTCTTCGTGCTGCTCTCGATGGCCAACGTGAACACCCGCTACCTGCGGCACTTCCTGGGGGAGCCGCGGTGAGGACGGTTGCAGGCCGCCTCGTGGAGATCAATCCCTGGCTGCGGATGGGGCCGTGCTCTCCCGAGGCGTGCGTGGAGGCCCCACTGGACGTCGCCGGGTTCTTCCGCCGCGTGACTCGGCTCGTCGCGGCGTTCCTGGTGCTGCTCGCGGGCGTCCCGGTCGCCGTCGCGGCTCGCTGGATGCGCGCGGCGTGGCGGGCGAAGGTCACGAAGGTCTGGGCGCGGCTGCTGCTGAGCGCGCTCGGCATCGGGATCGAGGTCGCGGCCGCCTCCGGTACGGAGGCGCAGGTGGACGAGCCGGGAGGAGTCCTGCTCGTGGCCAACCACGTGTCGTGGCTCGACCCGCTGGTCATGGCGGCCACGACGCCGTCGCGTCCGCTGGCGAAGCGGGAGATCGCCGACTGGCCCGTCATCCGGACGCTGGTGGCGGGCGCCGGGGCGCTGTTCATCGACAGGGAGCGGCTCTCCGCGCTGCCGTCGGCCGTCGCGGCGGTCGCGAGCGCTCTCAGGGCGGGCGACACGGTGGTCGCGTTCCCGGAGGGCACCACGTGGTGCGGGCGCGGGATGGGAGAGTTCCGCCCGGCCGTGTTCCAGGCGGCGATCGACGCGGGCGCCGCGGTGCGCCCGGCGACGCTGCGCTACCGCGAGGGGGAGGCGACCTCGACCCGCGGCTCCTACGTGGGGAACGACTCGCTGCTCGCCTCCTTCCTGCGGGTGGCCGCGACCCGGAACCTGGTCGTCGAGGTGACCCTGCTCGCTCCCGTACGGCTCGCTCCCTTCCGGGGCGCGCCCACCGGGAGGCGGCAGGAGGCGCGCGCGGCGCTGGCCAGGCTGGCCGAGTCCCAGGTGCGGGCCGGCGTCGAACGTCCGGACAAGCGCGCGGAGCGCGACGGCCGCGGCTGCACGAACGTCCGGGTGGAGGTTCCCCACACGGTGCCTGCCTGACGCGGAGCGGCAGGTGCCCGCCCGGATGACCGGGCGGGCACCTTGATCGGCTCGGATGGGATCGGCTCGGATCGGGACGGTCGGGGTCAGGTCAGAACAGTCCTCCGAGACCGCCGAAGAAGTCGTCGAGACCGCTCTGGTCGAAGTAACGGATGACACGGAACGTGCTGTCGGCGACCGTGCCGGCCTTCGTCTCGGGCGGCTCCAGTGACTCCGGCTTGTAGTCCTGTCTCATGCCCTGGCCCGAGCCCGAGGGCCGGGTCAGGTTCGGCGGCGGTGGGCCGTCCGGGTACATCTTCCCGTTGCGGAACACCGTGACGGACTGGGTCGGCTGTGACACGCCGTTGTTGCCGTACACCTGCCCGGGCCGCACGGCGGGCGAGCGGGTCACCTTGGGTGGCGACTGCCGTTGGGTCGCACGGTGGCTGGTCGGCCGGTGGGCAGGACGCGGACGCTCAGCCCTCCTGGTCGTCGCTCTCTGCACGCGCCCGCCGGTGACCCGCCGCACGTGCCTCGAGGTCCGCCTCGCGGCCTTCTTGGCCTGGCGCGCGGCCTTGGCGGCTCTGCGCTTGCGCGCCGCCTCGGCGGCCTTCTTGCGCGCCTGCTCCGCCTTCTTCTTGGCCTCCTCCGCCTTCTTCCTCCTGGCGAGCTCCTTCGCCTTCTTCTTGGCCTCCTCCCGGGCCTTCTTCTTCGCCGCGGCGATGGCCCTGCGCCGGGCCTCCTCCCGGGCCTTCCGCTTGGCCGCGGCGATGGCCCGCTGCCTGGCCAGCCGGATGGCGGCCCGCCTGGCCGCCTGCTGGGCGAGCTTCCTGGCCAGCGCCCGCGCCGCGATCCTGGCCACCACGGCGGCGACGATCCACACCCACTGCCCGTCGGCGTCGCTCATGGTGACAGGGCTGTTGTTGGCGTAGGCGTAGGCGTTGAGCTGCTGCGGGTCCTCCTCGTCGATGACGGGGTCGACGGACAGGAACCGCCCGTTCCTGGGGTCGTACTCGCGCGCCCCGAGCTGGACCAGCCCGATCGAGTGGTCCTGGACGCCGCCGACGAATCCGCGCTGGCCCGGCCACCACGGCGGCGGGGAGCCGCGATCCTCGCCGAACGGCGTCGTCCTGCGGAGGGCGATGTCGCCGTTGCCGGCGTTGACGGCGGCCTGCGCCGTGCCCTGGTGGTCGGAGGCCAGGAAGTAGACCTGGTTGTCGGGCGTGCGCACCGCCACCGGCTCGCCGTTGATGGTGTAGTAGCGGGTGGCCTCGACGGCGTCCTTGGCGTTGTCGAGCCGCAGCTCCATGTCGTCGATGTAGAGCGTCGAGTCCGTCGGCGTCTTGCGGAGCAGCCGCTCGCCGTCGGCGTCGTACACGAACGACGTGGTCTTGCCCGCTTCGGTCACCGACTCGAGGTTGCCCTCGGAGTCCCAGACCAGGCTCTGGTCGGCGGTTCCGACCTTGCGCCTGGTGGTGTTGCCCGCTTCGTCGTAGCCGAACGTGTCCGTCCCCACGGACTGGACGGCGTGCGGCTGCTTCTCGCCGGGCTTGGGGTAGGTGGAGGAGCGGACCGACTCAGCGCGTCCGCCGAACGCGTGCTGGGTCTCCTTGATCCGGTTGCCCGTGAGGTCGTAGGCGTAGCTGGTCGCGTACGGCGCCACGCCGCCGATCTTGTCGGACTGCGGGGAGCCGCCGGCGCAGTCGTCGGTGGCCGTCCAGGCCGAGGTCAGGCGGCGCAGATGGTCGTAGGTGAAACACTGCGTGTCCTGACCGCTCGCCTGATCGGTGATCTTGGTGATGTTGCCGACGGGGTCGTAGGTGTAGTTCAGATCCAGGTCGCTCGCCGGGGCCGACTCGCGGTCCAGCCGCGTCCGGGTCAGCCGCTGGGTGGTCTCGTCGTGGGTGAAGGTGAGCCAGCTCTTCTTGCCGCCCGTGCTCAGCTCGTACTGCAGGGTCTCGCCGAGCTTGGAGTACCGGGCGGCCGTGACGTACGACGACAGCCCGCTGACCTTGGTCGGCTGGCTCAGCCCGTCGTAGGTGTAGACGACCGACTCGTCGGCCAGCCCGCCCGCGGCCGGGAAGCTGACCGACTGGACCTGGTCGTCGAGGGTGTAGCGGGTGTTGAGCACGTACGACCCGGCCAGCTTGCCTTCCCGGGCCGGGATGGTGACGGTCTCCCGCAGGGCGCGGTAGTCGACGTCGATCGTGTTGATCTCCGCCTTGTACGCCTGGCCGCCGACGTAGCGGATGCTGGCGTTCTGGTGCCCCTTGGCCAGCCCGTCGTACTTCCACTCCGCGAGCAGCGGGCCGTCCTTGGAGCCCTCGTGCGTCTCCACCTTGCGGCCGAGCGCGTCGTAGACGTAGGCGAGGGTCTTGCCGCGCGCGTCGGTGGAGGTGAGCATCTCGTCGGCGTCGTTGTAGGTGAACGTGGTGACGCCCTTGTCGGGGTCCTCGGTCCTGATCTCCCGGCCGCGCATGTCGTAGGCGTGCCGCCACACGTTGCCCGCGGGGTCGGTCACGCTGGCCAGCCGGCCCGCGGTGTCGTAGGTGTACTTGGTCGAGTCGTACTCGCCGGTCGGCGTGGCGCCCTTGTACTGCCGCAGCTCGATGAGCCGGTCCTCGGCGTCGCCGATGCGGGTGACGGCGGTGCCGCCCGGGGGAGGAGTGATGTGCGCCCGGTCGCCCTGCTGCTGGACCGAGGCCCGCCACTTCTCCACGCCCTTGGCCCGCAGGATCTGCGCGTTCACCTCGCCGGTTCCGTCGTAGACGTAGCCGAGCTGGCTGGGCACGTCCGCGTCGGCCACGCCGAGCAGGTCGGTGCCCGGCTGGCCTGGGCTGAAGTAGCCGCTGTTGCTCTTGGCCACCTCGCCGAGCGAGTTGTAGATGGTGTCGGTGATCGTGCGCCCGTCGCGCAGCGCGGGGTCCTGCGTCTGGTCGTCGCGCGGCGCGGGCTCCTGGGTCTGCCGCTCGCGCAGCAGGCCGTCGTAGAGCTCGTGGCTGATGGCGTAGCCGCCGTCGCCCCGCAGGGTCTTGGTGGTGACGACGTTCGGGCCGTCGGTGCGCGTCAGGTAGGAGTACTCGGTGTTGGGCGACTGGTTCGCCGCCTTGCTCCGGTCGCCCTGCCACACCTTGACGACCCGGCCGAGCGCGTCGTACTCCGTGTCGGTGCGCCGGTTGTTGGCGTCGACCGCGGCCACCGGCTCGCCCCACGCCGGTTCGAGCAGGGTGCGTTCCTCGTGCCCGAGGGCGTTGGTCTCCTTGACCTCGGTCGCCGGGGCGCCGGAGGCCGGCGTGTAGGTGGTGGTGACCTTGGTGCCGACCGCGTCGGTCTCGCTGATGGTGCGCCCGTAGGCGTCGTACGTCAGGGTGGAGTTGGTGACGGTCGTGCCGTCTCCGGACGCGACCTCCTGAATCGTGGTGACGTCGCCCTTGACCGGCCCCTGGCCGAACGGGCCGTCGTCGTACTGCACCCGCTCGTCGGAGATCACGTCATCGGCGGCCAGTTTGGCCACGGCGGTGCCGCACCCCGCTGCGACCTTCTGGATCCTGCTGGTGTAGTCGAGCATCCAGGCCGTGCTGTTGCGGGCGTAGGTGTAGCGCGTGCACTCGTCGTCCTCGGCGGTGGCCAGGTCGCCCTGCTCGTCCACCTGGGTGACCAGGCCGTGCTCGTCGTAGGAGCGGGTCTCTCCGGTGCGCCGCCACTTGCCGCCCTCCAGGGCGGTGCGGGTGACGGTCGACTTGTCCTCGACGATGTACGCGGTCTTGGTGACGCCGTTCTGGGTGGACTCGGCGGTCTTCAGCGACCACGGCTCCTCTGTCGTGGCGGCCAGGATCGCCCCGCCGTCCCCGTCGTAGAGGATCTCCTCCCGTTCGACGCCGGCCAGCTGGTCGAGGTCGTCGAGCTTGCCACCCTCGGAGTCCACGACCTGCGCGCTGCGCTTGGAGCCGTCGGCCAGGCGGTCGCCGTCCATGCCGCGGAAGTACCTGAACTCGGTGAGCGTGCGCTTGCTGTCCTGTCCGTCGCCCTGCCGGACGCGCACCCTGCCGAACCCGCGCCAGTCGGCCCAGGTGCGGTGCTCGGGCTTCACCAGGATGTTGTCGGCGTAATGCCAGGCGGCTCCGTCGAGGTACTCGTAGTCGGTGACCACCCACGGCGACCCGGCGACCCGGTCCACCTCGACGGTCTGCTTCACGACGTACTTGTGGAACCAGTCGGTGACCTCGGCCTCGTTCGGCGGCGCCCAGCGCTGCGGGAAGCAGAGCCGGGTGTTGCGGTCGGCGGCCGGCACGTCTCCCGGCTTGCAGTCGGCAGGGGCGTAGTTGACCCGCAGCTCCCCGCCGGTCTCGTTGTTGACCGTCTGGACCCGCCACTTGACCAGCGGCGGGCGGCCCTCGTTCGAGTCCACCCTGTTGGGCAGCTGCACGCCGGTGAACGTGATCTTCGGCAGCGTGATCGTGCCGCCCACGTGGCCGCTCTGCTGGAGGGACGCCAGCCAGAGCGCGGGGCTGAGCCCGTCACCCGAGGCGGGGAAGGACTGCGTCAGCGTCCAGGAGTCGACCGCGCAGTAGGGCTGGCCCGAGCACTTGGCGGTGTCGGTGTTCAGCACCTGCGTGGTGACCTTCGCCAGCCGCTTGCGGGTGAAGAACGTCGGCGCCAGCCGGTCGGTGCACTTCTCTCCGGAGCCGCAGACCTGGTCGAAGGGGACGTCCGGCCAGTAGCTCGCGGTCTCCTTCTTGAGCTGGTCGGGGGCGCAGGTGACCGTCCCGCCGGGCACGCACCGCTCGGCCACGTCGAAGACCACGCGGGCCGCCGGGGACCTGGTGAACAGCTCGCCCTGCAGGTAGCCGTAGTCGATCCGGGTCAGGTAGCCGCCGCGCATGTACTCGGTGCCCAGCTCGGGCTTCATGTTGCGGCCGTAGAAGTTCTTCTCGACCTCGTACCAGTAGGTGATGGCGTTGCCGTGCGTGTCGACCGCCAGGTCGAGGTTCCACCGGTACGCCTGCCGGCACCAGGCCGCCGCCGGGTCGCTGTTGTAGCAGGGCTCGCCGCTGTTGTTGCCGAACACCGGCGTCGTCCACGTGGACTTCGTCTCCGGCTTGCCCGACACCCAGCCGGGCAGCCGGTTGAGCCCGAAGCTGTACTGGGTGCCGTCGGCGGTGGTGACCCGCCAGTACTCGCCGTCGTTGTCGCCGTTGACGGCCCCCTTCAGGTACTCGACCCGGGTCCCGTCATCGTGCTGGGGCCGCCACTGCTTGGTCGTGGCGTCCTTGACCAGCTCCACCGCTGAGTTGCCCAGGGCCAGCGTCGCGTTCTCCTGGTCCCAGCACAGGTCACCGGTCTTCTTGCCGTCCAGCATGCACGACTTGTACCGGCGCTCGATGTAACCGCCCGGATTCAGCTCGAACCCCTCACCCACCCAGGAGGCCTGGTTGTTGGTGGAGGCGGTACGGCCGTCCACGCTCTGCGAGGAGTAGGCGATCGACATCTCCGGCTCGTCGCCGCCCAGCGCGGGCGGCGCCCGCAGCTCGTAGCCCCAGCTGAAGTCACCTGACTGGGCGCCGACGCTCCAGTCGGCAGAGGGCGACAGCGAGGTGGCCGCGTGGTCGCCCGACGGGCCGGCCGCCGCGGCGGTCACCGCGTACAGCGCGGGCAGGTCGACGTCGGCGGTCAGCGTCCCCGCCTTCGTGTCGTTGTCGCCGGGTACCGGCTCCGGTTGCGGGCAGGCCGCCCCGGACGTGGCGGCGGTCAGGGCGCACTCGTCCAGCCGGACCATCCGCAGCCTGGCGCCGTAGTCGCCGCCGAAGGCGTAGCGGAAGCCGGAGTAGTCGATCTCCAGGCGGGTCTTGCCGGACTTCGCCGCTATGCCCTGGCCCGGGGAGACCCGCATCGCCAGGCCGAGCAGGCCCGTCGGCGCGGTGTCGAGCAGTTCGACGCGGACCCGCTCGGGGGTGGCCGCCTTGGCCGACGCCTTCCGCTCGGCGAGCCGCACCGGGAAGCCGGCGGCCAGCGACTGCGTCTTACCGGTCGCGTCCAGCTCGACGGCCTGCGGCTTCGGCCAGGTGACTCCTGGCGGCGCCTTCCACGCCTGCTTCTCCGCCGGATCGGCCGATTTGGGCAGCACCGGCACCGGCCGCCCGCGAACCGGGGCCTCGTTTCGCACCGCCGGGGCGGAGCGTGCCGCCGCGCTCGCGGGCATCGCGTACGCCAGCGGCGCGACCATGACGACGGCCAGCATGGCCGCCAGCCGCCGAGGCCACGGCGACGGGCGTGCTGGTTGCTGAAAACGATTCCAGTGGGATTCGGGCAGGTCTAACTCACTCGGTACATCCATTGATCTCACCCAATCTGTGGGACGAGTCGGGACTACTGGGCGGCTAGTTGGGCGATCTGCTCGGCGCTCAGCACGCCGTCATAGGTGCGGACGTCGTCAACGGTCCCCGGCCAGTAACCGGTGAAGGCTCCGGCGGTCTTGGTCCGGCCCAGCTGCAGCGGGCCGAGGGCGTTCCAGGCGCTCACGTGGTTGGCGACGGTGCCGGCGGACAGCCGCCCGTTGACGTAGATGCGCAGCTCACCCTGCAGGGGGTCGTACACCCCGGCCACATGAGTCCACTCCATCGGCGCTGGGACGGAGTCGGAGCGCGTGCGCGCCGGTGCGGCCGTGTCGGTGTCGGCGGCGGCCATGCCCAGCGCCCACCGCCCCTGCTCCTTGTCGTAACCCAGCTGGAAGCCGCTGGCCCTGGTGCCGGACTGGGAGACGATGGCGGTGTCGCGGGTGGGCAGGTAGTCGAGCTGCGTCCAGGCGGCGACGGTGAACCCGGCCGTGGTGTTGACGGCGGGCGTGGGGGCCTGCGCGTGGCCGCTGACGCCGTCGAGCGCGAGCGCGCCGTCCAGCCAGCCCGCGGTCCAGGTGGCGCCGCCGGCCAGGGTCGCGGCCGAGGCCCGGCCCGAGGAGTCGGCGGCGGCGGTTCCGGTGTCCTCGTCCAGCTTCCAGTGCCCGACGAGCGTCGCCGCGCTGTTCACCAGGTCGGCCACCTCGTCGGCGAACATCGCCCGGCCGTACACGCGCACCTCGTCGAGGTCACCCGGCCAGAAGTCGGCCGCCGCCCCGCCGGCCTTCGCCCGTCCGATCGCCAGGGGCCCGGTCGCCTCCCACGGCTGGGTGAACGGGACCGTCGACTCCAGGCGGCCGTTGACGTACAGCGACAGCTCGCCGGCGGCCGCGTCGTACACGCCGGCGAGATGGGTCCACTCGCCGAGCCGCGGCGCGGTCTCCGACAGCGCGCGCACGGCCGGCGCTCCGTCGGCGTCCGCGGTGGCCCGGCTCAGCGCCCAGCGGTTCTCGGCCTTGGCGTACTGCAGGGAGAAGCCCGCGGCGCGCCCGCCGTCCTGGCTGACCGCCGCCGCCGCGGCGTTCGCGCTGGTCAGGCGCACCCAGGCGGCGACGGCGAAGTTGCGCTGGGTGGACACGACGGGGCCGGTGGTCTGCGCGTGGCCGCCGGCGCCGTCGAGCCGCAGCCCCAGGCCGGTCCGGCCGGTGGTCCAGGTGGCCTGGCCGGTCAGGGTGGCCTGGTGGGCGCCCGCGCGGTCGGCGGCCACGGTGCCCTGCCCGTCGTCGAGCGTCCAGTGCCCGTCAGGGGCGGTGCCCCCGTTGACGTTGAAGAGGTAGGTGCGGATCGGTCCCTGCTGGCCCGCGCGGTCCTTGCTGCGCACCGACAGTACGTTCGGGCCGTCGTGGCGCGGGGTGAGCTGGATCGTCGCCGAGCCGTCCTGGCCGGCGGCGACCTCCGTCTTCGGCGCGGTGTCCAGCCCGTAGACGTAACCGGCGACGTCGGTGACGCCGTTGGGCGTGAAGGCGAACGAGCCGGACCGCCCGACGCCGTCGCTCCAGCGGTCCTCGAGATACTGGGACGAGCTCACCCCCGGCTCCCTACCGGGGGCCGAGGCGTCGACGGTCGCCTCGCACCAGGGGCCCCACGCGCTGGTGGTCTTGCCGTCCTCCGCGCGGACCCGCCAGCGGATCACCGAGCCGTCCGCGTAGGCGCCCTGCGGGACGACCGCGTAGAAGGCGCTGCCCGTCCCCTGCAGCGCGGTGACGTTCTCGCCCACCTTCGTGCCGGCGGCGTTCCACCACTCGAACCGGCCCATGACCGAGTTGTCGGCGTCGCGCAGCTTCGCCCACAGCTTCGGCGTGGAGCCGCCGATGACCGGCCGCCCGTCGCCGGAGACGCAGCCGCCTCCCGGGTCCGACCAGAGGTCGGCGGCCGTGGGGGCGTCAGGGTAGGAGTTGTACTCGATCACCAGGCTCGGGTTGTTCTTGAATTTCTTCCAGCCGTAGACGTCCGTCTCGCTCGTGGCCCTGAGACCGATGGTCATCGTGGGCCACTTCTTCGCGGCGGCGTCCACGGCCTGGCTGGTCACGTTGAACTCCACCCCGCCGGGCAGGCAGGCCGAGCCCCAGCCCTTGGCCACGTTCACCGTGTCGAGGATCCGGTCCCACTTCGGCTGGTTGTTCCAGGTGGTGCTCTTGCTGATCGTGTTGGTCGCCCAGGCTTCGACCTTCCGCGCGCTGCACGAGTACGACCACGTCTCGTACGTCCGCAGCGTCGCCTTGATGATCTGCTTGCCGTGGATGGTGGCGCCCGTGTTCATCTGGAAGAACGACCGGTTGGTCTGCCCGGAGACGTGTCCCGCCCTGGCGACGTCGTTGGCGTTCAGGAAGTTGGAGTTGGGATTGTTGCTCCAGACGGACGTCCACGCGCCGCGGGCCGCCGAGAAGAACGGGTCGAGGTAGACGGGGAACCTGGTCGCCGGGTCCTCGATCATGCCCCGGTGCGGCCTGAGCACCATCGTCCTGCCGTTGAGCTCGACGCCCATCACCTCGTGGCGGGCGTCCGCTGGCGAGCCCTCCCCGGCGGCCAGCGTGCGCTCGGCCGAGGTCCCCGAGGAGTCCCACATCATCGGCGGCGAGGCGGTGAAGATCGTCCCGCCGTTCCCGTCGACCGCTTCGAGGTTGCCGCCCTTGTCGGACTTCATCGACAGCCCGCGGGTCGAGAGCGGGTAGCTCAGTGCGGCCAGCGCCTTGTTCCCGGCCGCCGCCCGCGACTTGACCACCAGGACGTGGGAGAAGCCGTCGACGTCCGCCCGCACCTGGAGGTCCACGCCCGGCAGCACCTCGGGGTAGGTCACGGTGTCGCCGTTCAGCACCGGCTTCGGCAGCGCGCCCTGCCACCCCAGCTCCAGCGCCTTGCCGCCGCGGGTCATCCGGGCGAGCGGCGCGCTCCCGCCGCCGGAGAAGCGCAGGCCGACCGCCGTCGCGACGGGGGCGATCGAGCCGTCGGGCTGGAGCCGGAGCGTCGCGTCCGCCCCCACCCATCGGCCCGCCTGACGTACCCGCACCGGCCGGGCGTACTGCTCCAGGACGAAGGTGCCGTCCGGCTGGGCGAAGACCTGGCGCGTCTCGGTGCGCATCGCGTCCACCTCGACCGGCTGCCGCGTTCTGCGGGCGGCGGCGAGAGCGGACTCCTGCGCGGGTTCCGCGCTCCGCCGCAGATCGGCGGCGCCCGTGGTCTGTTGTCGAGTGGTGGCGACGGCGTCCGGAGGGGCGAGAGGCGCTGCCGCGAGCGCGCCTGCCACCATCACCACGACCAGCCCACGAGCTCCGCGCATCCGCCCTCGCCGTTGTGCAGCCGGGGACGCCACGCGGGCCAGTGCTCGCCCGGCGCCTCCACGATCTTCAATTGACGAACGGATTGTCACCCACGTATCTCGACCCGTCCAGATCTGTTGGCATATTTCGTCAGAATTCCATTCTGTCTGGAGAAAACCTCCAGAAACATGCACGTGCCAGCCGCGTAACCAGGCACGTGTACGGTGCGTGCACCCGGGGAGAGGACACCCGTCGAGACGAGAGAGCCGGAAGCCTTGGAGTACAGCCGACAGTCCGTGCACGCCGACCTGCGCAGGCGGCTACGCCGGGTGGCCGTGATGACTCCTTCCGTCGCCCAGTGCGCCGTCGCGGCCGCGCTCGCCTGGCTGGTCGCCCGCGACGTGCTGGGCCACCCCCGCCCGTTCTTCGCGCCCATCGCCGTGGTGATCTGCATCGGCGTCGCCACGGGGCAGCGGCTGCGCCGGCTGGCCGAGCTGGTGGTCGGGGTCACCCTGGGCGTGGGCGTCGGCGACCTGCTGATCTCTCAGATCGGGTCCGGCGCCTGGCAGATCGCCCTGGTGGTGGCGCTTGCCATGCTCGCCGCGGTCTTCCTGGACAGCGGCTCGCTCATCGTGCTCCAGGCCGGCTCGTCAGCCGTGCTGGTGGCGACCCTGCTGCCGCCCACCGGAAGCGGCGGCTTCGACCGCATGGTGGACGCCCTGGTCGGCGGGCTCCTGGGAATCGCCGCCGTCGCGGTGCTGCCCGCCAGCCCGCGCACCATCGTGCACCGGCACGCGTCGCCGCTGTTCGAGGCGCTGGCCGCGGCGCTCGACGGGGCCGCGCAGGCGATCAACCACGACGACCCTGAGCGCGCCCGGCGCGCCCTGGAAGCCGCCCGGCTGACGCAGCCGCTGGTGGCGGGCTTCTCCGAGGCCCTGCAGACCAGCATGGAGATCACCACGATCTCGCCCCTGTACCGGCAGCGACGCCGGCATCTCCAGGCGTACCAGACCGCGTTCGCCCCCCTCGACCACGCGCTGCGGAACACCAGAGTGCTCCTGCGCCACAGCGTCTCCGTGCTCGGTGAGCACCAGATCCCCGCGGAGACGACGGGCGCGCTGACCGAGCTGGCCAGGGCGACGCTGCTGCTGCGCGACGAGCTCGCCGCGAGCGAGCAGCCGGCTTCGTCCAGGGCGGCGCTGCTCGGCGTGGCCGGCGGCCTGCACGCGCTCAACGCGGCCAGGGCCGGGTTCTCGGCCCAGGCGATCACGGTTCAGCTCGTGTCGATCACCTTCGACCTCCTGCAGGCCGCCGGGCTCGACCAGGCGGCGGCGACAGACGCGCTGCCCAAGCTCGACGCGCCTCCCGACTGACCTCCCGCGCTCAGCCGGCGCTCACGCGCCAGGGGAGACGGTGGTCGTCACCGCGTGCGGGTCCGCCCGGAGGCCCGGGCCGCGAGGGTCACGCCGGGCGCGCGGCCCAGGCGGACAGGATCGCCGCCTCCTTGTCCGCCGCGATGCCGTGCTGTCGCCTGGAGCCGTACGTGCGCTGCTCCTCGGGGATGTCGCGCAGCCACGCCCACGTGTCGCGCACCGTCTCCGACGCCGGACGCACCCGCAGCCCGGCCGCCTCCGCCTTGGCCGTCGGCACGCTCCAGAAGTTCTCCGTCACCTCCGACGGCGGCCCGCCCCACAGGGGCAGCTCGACGAACGGGTCCACGCCCTGGTCGACCAGGAACTGGCTGTCGGCCCAGACGAACTCCGCGTCCGAGCCGGTCGCCTCCTTGCACAGCTCCAGCCACTGGCCGTAGGTGATGTGCCCGGTCGGGCCGGTCAGCACGTACCGGTCGCGGGTGCCGCGTTCCGCGTGCTCCAGGGTGAAGACGGCGATGTCGCGGGCGTCGATGAACTGCATGGGGGAGTCGGGGTCGCCGGGGGCGAGCACCTGGCCGCCGTGCGAGATCCGGGTCAGCCACCAGGGCATCCGGGCGATGTTCTCGTGCGGGCCCAGGATGATCCCGGGCTGGACGATCAGCACGTTCCCGTCGAAGCCCTGCTCGACGGCGCGTTCGCAGCCCGCCTTCAGCACGCCGTAGTCGCCGTCGTCGGGGCCCGCGTCGGGCGCGCACTCCCACAGCTCCGGCTGGTCACCCACGGGCTTGCCGGGGAAGCCGTCGATGGCCGAGACCGTGGAGATGAACGCGTACGTCTGCGCGCGCCCCGACAACAGCCTGACCGCCTCGCCCACCTCCACCGGGACGTAGCCGTTGACGTCCACGACGATGTCCCAGGAGCGCCCCGCGGTCAGCCGTTCGAGGTCCTCGGTCCGCTGACGGTCGCCGTGGACCGGCTCGACACCCGGCACGTCCGGATGGCTCTGCCCCCTGTTGAAGGTCGTGACCTGGTGTCCGCGGGCAAGCGCCTCTTCCACGATGGCGCGGCCGAGGAACCCCGACCCGCCCAGTACCAAAGTTCTCATAAGGGCCATTGTTCGCGTACAGCCAGGCCGAACGGTCACGCCTTCACGGAGAGCGTAGGAGACGGCAGCATGTGCACCCTGGCCGAGCCGATGTCGAAGTAGAGCCCCACCAGTTCCAGCTGCCCGGCCCGGACCTGCTCGTCGACCTTCCGGTACGT
Source organism: Nonomuraea sp. NPDC005983 (assembly GCF_040614375.1). Taxonomy (NCBI): domain Bacteria; kingdom Bacillati; phylum Actinomycetota; class Actinomycetes; order Streptosporangiales; family Streptosporangiaceae; genus Nonomuraea; species Nonomuraea sp. NPDC005983. The sequence continues at coordinate 2,330 of NZ_JBEXUP010000046.1, read as the reverse complement.
GCGCAGGTTCTCCAGCTGCTGCTGCACGTTGACCCGGCACAGCTGGTCCAGTGCGCTCTTGTCGAGCCCCTCGGACGTCTCGATGAACCTGGCCAGGCTCTGGTATCCGTGCCGCAGCCACCGCCGCAGGCCCGGCATGCTGCCCGCCTTCACCCCGCCGCTGAGCAGCCCTGCCATCGCCCCGCAGCCCGAATGACCGCACACCGTGATCGTGTGCACGCCGAGGACCTGCGTCGCGTACTCGATCGCCGCCACCACCGAGTCGTCGTGCGGCTCGGCGTCTCTCCTGGGCACCAGGTTGCCGATGTTGCGGACCGTGAACAGGTCACCGGGACCGCTGGCGGTGATCAGGCTCGGGATGATCCGCGAGTCGGCGCAGGTGATGAACAGGTGCGTGGGCTGCTGCTTGCGGGCCAGCTCGCTGAAGATCGGCCGCACCAGCGGCGCGGTGTGCCGGTGGAACTCCCGCGCCCCCACCGTGAGCTGGCACTCCGCCCTGGCGGGGGCGCCGGCCGACAGGCCAGGGGACGGCGGCGAGTGCCGTACGGGACGGCGACGGCGGTGCGCCCACGGCAGCCACCACCGGTCGGGCGCCCTGGGAGGCGTCTTGGCCGGGAACATGCGGGCCCCACTGGCCGCCATCGAGTACCACTCGTCGTGGATCTCGTCGATGTCGACCGTGCCGCCCAGCCGCTCGTGGTCGAGCCGCCAGGAGTGGATCGCCTCGAAGGCGGCGTTGTCCATGAAGTCGATGTTCAGGTCGAGGTCCACCGCCGCGCCCGCCGGGATGGCGCGCAGCTCCTGGGTGAGGCGGGGGACACCGAGGAAGGTGAGCGAGCCGGAGATCGTCGCGTGCCAGCGCCCGTCGGACTCCTCCTTGGCCTTGACCGTGACCCAGGTGAGCCGCCGCAGCGCGAGCAGCGCCGCCAGTGCCAGCCCCGCCAGCACCCCCTCGGCCAGCCCCAGCACGACCACGGCGGCCATGGTCACCACGTAGACCGGCACCTCGCCGTGCCCGTGGACCTTCCTGACATGGCCGAGGTTCACCATCTGGACGCCGATGAACACCAGCAGCGCCGCCAGCGCCTCCATCGGGATCAGCTTGATCGTCCAGCCGAAGCCGAGCGCGAACACCAGCACCCACACCCCGTGCAGCACCGCCGACCACCGGCTGCGCCCGCCCGCCTGGACGTTCGCGGTGCTCCGCACGATCACGCCCGCCACCGGCAGCCCGCCCAGGGCGCCGGCGACCATGTTGGCGACGCCCTGGCCCGCCAGCTCCTGGTCGAGGTCCGCGCGGCGGCCGTCGTGCATGCTGTCGACCGCGACGGAGCAGAGCAGCGACTCGACGCCCGCCAGCAGCGCGACCAGCATCACGGCCGCCACGACGCGGTGCCAGTCGCCCTGCGGCAGCACGGGGAAGGCCCACTCGGTGAGGCTGTTCGACAGGTCGACGCGGGTGACGTCCCAGCCGAACGCCCACGCGGTGAGCGCGGCCGCGAGCAGCGCGGCGAGCGGCGCGGGCACCGCCCTGACCTGGCGGGGCAGCCGGGTCCACAGCCCCAGCACGGCGATCGTGAGCACGCCCACCGCGACCGTGTGCCCGTGCATCTCGGCGAGCTGCTCCGGTAGCTGGATCAGGTTGGCCAGGGCCGAGCGCTGCGGGCTGCCGCCCAGCACGATGTGCAGCTGGGAGAGCGCGATGACGACGCCGACGCCGGCCAGCATCCCGTGGACGACCGCGGGGGAGACCGCCAGCGCCGCCCTGGCCGTCCTGAACACGCCGAGCAGGAGCTGCACGACGCCGGCCAGCAGCGTGATCATGCAGGTGGCCCGCCAGCCGTAGGTCTGCACCAGGTCGGCGACCACCAGCGAGAGCCCCGCGGCGGGGCCGCTCACCTGGACGACGGAGCCGCCCAGCGCGCCCGCCACGATCCCGCCGACCACGGCCGCTATCAGACCGGCCGCCAGCGGCGCCCCCGACGCCATCGCGATGCCCAGCGAGAGGGGCACCGCGATGAGGAAGACCACGAGCGAGGCGGGCACGTCGTGCCGGAGCGTGCTCAGGACGCTACTGAGAGTGGCGCGGGTCATGCGGCAACCCTATTGCCCCGGCCGCCCGGCTCTTAAGGGGTCTTCATCGGGTTTTACGCATTCATGGCCGCCGACCCCGGCGCGGCGCCGCGCAGAGCGCGCGGCAATCGTGCCGCACGCGCCCCAGACTCGGCGGGGGGAGCGTGTCCTGCGCCCGGCGTCAGCGGTAGTAGTCGGGGGACTCGGGCTCGGGTGCCCGGCGCCGGCCGCCCGCGCGCCTGGCCTTGCCCGCCTCC
>NZ_JBEXUP010000045.1:0-61004 GCF_040614375.1 Nonomuraea sp. NPDC005983 | reverse complement strand
CCGGCAGCGCGGCGCGCAGGTCGGGCAGCACGTCGAGGCCGGTGCGGCCGGGCAGTTCGATGTCGAGCAGCGCCACGTCGGGCCGGTGCCGCTCGGCGGCGGGCAGGATCTCCTCGCCCGACGGCACCTGGGCGACGACCTCCAGGTCGTCCTCCAGGCCGAGCAGCAGCGCCAGCGCGTCGCGCATCATGCCCTGGTCCTCGGCGATCAGCACGCGGATGGTCATGGGGACACGTTAGTTCCAGAACGCCAGGCGGTGTTCGGCGGCGTAGTCGACGGTCCTGATCGCGCGGGGCGCCAGCGACAGCGTGCCCCTGCCGACCCGCGGCCAGGCGGGCAGCCCGGACGTGTTGGGGTCTCCGGTCCTGGCGAACGCGGCCCAGTAGGTGGTGATCCGGTCCGACAGCTCCTCCTGCGCCGGGGTGAAGCGCGCCTTGGGGTCCGCGAACAGGTACGGCAGGTCGGCGGCGTGGTAGGCGCCCCAGTCGAAGTCGGCCTCCAGCGGCAGGAACATCGGCGCCCTCCTGTCGGCGAACTCGTAGCCGTAGACCGGGACGTGCCTGGCCAGCAGCGTGTTCTGCTCGTGGGTGCCGCGGGCCCACATGCGGTCGGTCAGCACGGCGGCCCAGGCCAGGCTAGGCGACTTATACCGCTTTTCCGGATATTCTCTGAGAATCTGGTCGGCTTTGTCGCCGAACGCCTCCCGTACGAGCTTCGGGTAGTCCGGCGACTTGCCCTGCACGTCATAGTTCATCCCGACGAACAAGCGGTGCTCGTCCCTGGTCGCCCCCGCCAGCACCGGCACCCGGTGGAAGCGTCCGTTGCGCAGCGCCTCGGCCGGCGACGACGGCAGCACCTCGTTGCCGTACGCGTAGACCTGGAAGACGTTCATGATGTACGGCACCGCGAGGATCTTCTTCACCGGCAGCGCCCGCAGGCACGCCAGGTCCGAGCAGCCGAGCTGCTGCGCGTACTGCCGTCCCCTGGCGGCCACGTCGGCCTCGGGCAGCCAGGCGAACGACGGGGAGGCCGGGACGCCCGGCACCATGCTGTTGGCGGGCATGTCCATCATGGCCTCGCCGCTCTGCATGATCGCCCGCTGGAACAGCCCTCGCGCGCCGGGCGAGGTGAGCTGCCCGCCGATGGCCATCGCGCCGAAGGAGACGCCGAAGACGGTCACGTTGTCCGGGTCGCCGCCGAAGGCCGCCGCGTTGCGCCTGACCCAGCGCAGCGCCTCCTGCTGGTCCTGCAGGCCGAACGTGCCCGAATTGCGCAGGCCCGGATAGCCGAATCCGCCGAAGACCCCGAGCCGGTAGTTGATCGTCACGACCACCGTGCCCTTGGCGGCCAGCTTCCGCGCGTCGGAGAAGTGGCCGGCCCCCACCGCGCCGTCGCCGTGGATCCACACCATGACCGGCCGCTTGGCGACCGGCCGTTTGGCCGCCTCTCTCGCCGGGGTGGTGACGTTGAGGTACAGGCAGTCCTCGTTCTCGCTGTGGGTCGGCGCGTAGTCGGAGCCGACCTGCGGGCACATCGCGCCCGGTTTCGTGGCGTCCCGGACGCCCTGCCACGCCTCGACGGGGTGCGGCGCGTCCCACCGGGCGGCGGTGGCGTAACGGATGCCCTGGAAGACGCGGTACGCCCCGGTCACCTCGCCACGGACGGCGCCCGCGTCCGTCCTGACGACCGCGGGGTCGGCGGCAGGTTGTGAAGGGGTCACGCTCCCCGCGAGCAGCACGGCCGCGGTCAGTAGTGTTCTCATGCCCCAACCGTCTCGAACCGGCCCCTGACTCAGGAAGGTTCATGCGTCCGCTATGGCGTGGGACAAAAGTCCTGAAGCGATCGGCGGCACTACCATCTCCGAGACGGGATTCGGCATCGGAACGGTAGGGCATGAAGGATCATCAGCTGCCGCGCGTGCTGTGCCAGCTGTTCGCCGACGGCGGCATGGGGCGCACCCTGTCGATCGGCCTGCCCGAAGGCGACATGGTGTGGCCGGATCCCGGCTACACGCTGCAGGGCGAGGCGGCCAGGCCCGCGTTCTGGATGAGCGACTCCCCCGCGGCCGACGGCGAGTGGGCCCGCTTCCGCGCCGCGCACCCGCGCAGCGGCCTGTGGCCGGTGTTACTGGACGAGTCGGCGCAGCCGTGGTCGGTCGGGCAGATCGTGCCTGACGAGGCGCGTCAGATCGACCACTTCACCGCCGAGGGGTTCATGGCCGAGGTGTGGCAGGAGTGGGTGGCCCAGATGCCTCCGGACGCGATCGCCGAGCTGGACCCGTTCGGCGCGATCTGCCCTGGTCTGGCCCCGCCGGGAAGGCTGGCGGCCGATCCGGGGGCGGTCGCCGACTGGTACGCGGGGCAACTGTCGGGCAGGGGCATGCCGCTCGGCCTGGTCGCCGCGCACCGGGGCGCCGACGCGCTGGCCGTGATGGGCTGGCAGGGCGCGCTGCACCACAACGAGTGGATGGTGCCGATGGCGGCCGTGGTGCGGAGCTGGGAGGACCGGTTCGGGGCGCGGGTGGTGTCCGTCGGCTTCAACACGCTGGAACTGAGCGTGGCCGCGCCGCCCGTCGAGCCGGAGCACGCGCTGCACGTGGCGGCCGAGCACTGGACGTTCTGCCCCGACAACGTCGTGCAGGGCCCCGGTGACCTCCAGGGTTACGCGGAGCAGATCCTCGGCGGGCACGCCTGGTCCTTCTGGTGGGACTGACGCCGTGGGACTGACGCTGGTGCTCGGCCGGCGAACCGGCCGAGCCTCCTGTGGCGAGCACCGGAGCGTGACCGCGCGGCCCTGTGGACGGCTGCCCAGTGAACGGCGGCGCTGCGGCCGTCGTCAAGGGAGCCGGGCCACTGCGCCGTAGTTGCCCGACGAGGCGGGCTGCGACGACGGTTCGCCGGCGTCGGGGCGCCAGCACGGCACCCAGACCAGGCCGGGTTCCAGCAGGTCGAGCCCGTCCAGTAGGTCCTCGACCTGTTCCTTGGTGCGGATGGCGTGACCTGGCAGCGTCATCGCGAGCAGGTCCCTGATGGCGGGCAGCAACTCCGGCGGGACGCCGTCGAAGGTGGTCTGCAGCAGTGCCAGGTAGCTTCTCTCCGGTACGACCTGGCGCAGCCGTTTGATCACATAGCGGGCCTGCTCGTCGTCGTTGAGGCTGTGGGTCGACACCAGCAGCACGGCCAGGGGCCTGTCCCAGTCGATGAACGTCGTCACGACCCTGTCGGCGAGCACGCCGTCGATCTCGCGCACGTCCCCCTCGACCACGCGGACCAGGTCGTTGACGGGCTCGATGGTGGCCTGGGCGTTCACCAGGACCAAGGGGTCGCTCTCCACGTACACCATGCGGACGGCGGGGGTGCCGGGCATGTCCCGGGCCACGTCGTGGAGCTGGCGCCCCGGGGGCAGCCCGCTGGGCACTCCACTGCCAATGATCATGAACTGGTCAACGCCGTCGGCAACCAGATGGCGGACCACGCGAGCCAGGTAGCGCAGGACGGCCTGCGCGGCGGCGGTGGTGATGGGGGCCGCCAAGTCGTAGCGCCGCATCGCATCGCGATCGGCTACGAAGTGGTTCTTTCCTCCCGCGGCTGCGTCGAGAATCCGGGTGATTCGCGCCTGAGTGGTGTCGAGATTGGCCAGGTTTCGGATGGCACGCTGACGCACTGAGTGTTGCCCCTTTCCCCTCGCCAAAAGTCGTAACGGGAAAGCTGGTCTCTCAACCCCACTGATGACCAGAGTCAATATGATCCAAAGGACCATGCTTGACAACACATGAAGCGCTAGTAATTCGGGAAATATCTATTTCCATTTTTACCGGACAAGTCTGACGAGAATCCGCCGAAGCCGTGCGCGATCCTTTCACGGTGCGCGTGGAGCAGGTCCAGGGTCTCGTCGCGGGTGGTGGTGGTGACCGACAGCTTGGTGAACGCCTGGTGGTAGGCCTCCACGGAGCCCGGGTCGGTGATCAGCACCTCCGAGTCGATGGCGTGCGAACAGGCGATGTCGGGCTCGAACGCCTCGGCGAAGCGCCAGAGCGTGAACGGGCCCGTGCGGGGCAGGTAGGCAGGCTCCTCCATGGGGACGACGTGCAGCGAGACGTTCGGACGTTTCGCCTGGCTGATCAATGCGTCGAGCTGGCCGAGGAGCACGTGCGGCTCCGCTATCGAGCGCAGGAGGACACCTTCGTCGATCACCGCCCACACAACGGGACCTTCGTCGGCGTACACCAGTCGCTGGCGGGCCAGGACGATCTCCACCGCCGCGTCGGCCGTCGTCTGGCCCAGATAGTCCAGGCCGGCCACGGAGATCGCGGCTCTTGCGTACTCCTCGGTCTGCAACAGCGGCGGGACGAACTGCGTGTGGTACGTCCGGATCAGCGAGGCACGCTGCTCCAGCGCCGCGGTGGTCGCCAGCCACACGGGCACCGAACTCCGGTCGTACCAGGCGGGCTCGCGCTCGCCGCGGGCCAGCGACATGACGTACTCGCGGGCCGGGGTCGTGGTCACGCCGTACAGGCTCAGCAGGCGCTCCACAGTTGCGGGCGCGGGGGCGATCCTGCCGTCCTCGACTGCTTCGACGGCGGCCACTCCCCTGCCCAGGGCGCTCTCGACCTCCTCCGGTGTCATGCGGACGGACAGCCGAAGGGCACGCAGCCGCTCACCGAGCGCCTCGCGCTGCGAACCCGTCAGCAGGACCGCCGCCTGCGGGATCTCCAGGGCTGACCTGGGGTGTTCCGACAGGCCCTCGGCCTGCCGGGCGATCTCGATCACTCCGCGCAGCACGGTCAGCGACCCCTCGGAGAGGCCGGAGGCCGACAGCCCGATCGCGGCCGCCCGCACCTGCAGATCGTCGACCGTGCCCGACTCGAGGAAGTCCTCGCCCACCAGCCACCCCACGCTCACCTGGAGGCATTCGGCCAGGGCGCGCAGGACGCCGAGGGTCGGATTGGTCTGCTTTCCGGTGCGGAGCTGGCTGACATAGGCCCGGGTGATGGGGATGCCGGCCGCGGTGAGCGCGGCCGCCACCTGAGCGCCAGAGAATCCGCGCTTGTTCAGCGCGAGATCGAGTCGCTCGGCGAAATTCGCCACTCGTAGCCTCCTGCTGCCGTGAGCGCCTCCAGAGTAGACGAAGCCGTGATCCTCGTCGCCTGTCCGTGGGGGCCTACCTGCGTTACCTACCATATGGAAACTGACAGTTGACACAAAGGAGGAGTAACGGCCACCATCGGACCGGATGTGGTAACTGACACTTAACAGCCGGACCGGTTCTGCGAAGCCGCCGGCAAGGGGGTGGCCGCACGTGCCCATCGATCCCCATGGCATCTCGTGGTTCGTCAGGACCCCGCGCTCGCCAGCCCAGGACCGGATCATCCAGCGCATCTGCGTCCGCGCGGCGCCAGAGGGAGCACAGGTCCACGTGGCGACCCTGCCGCTCGGCGGAGTCCAGGTCTGGACCGACAGCTCCCGCGACCAATGGATCATCCACCACCGGATGGCGCGGGAACTGCGGCTGGCCGGATGGCACACCGAGACGGGTGCGGAACGCCTGATGGTTCTCGGGTGGAGCGCCGCCTGCCTGATCCACCGCGCCCGGATGCTCGCCGCCGCGCTGTCAGGGCGGCTCGCCGACTACGACCGGACGACGCTCGCCGCGGTCATCACCGCCAACCGGTTACGCGAGGACGGGCACCCGGTCGAGGAGATCGTCCCCGAAGTCGTCAGCCGCCTGGAGCGGGAGCTGCGCTGGCCCGCCAGGCTGGCCGACCTCGAAGGGCTCAACCGCACCGCCAGCCTGGAACCCATGCGGCTCAGACTGGCGCAGATCGCCGGCCTGGAGACCCAGGTGGGCCGCCGCTGCGCCGAGCACCTCGCGCTGGCCTCGCAGGTCACCGCGACCGTCCTGGGCGGTGACCAGCCCACATGGTCGAGCCCCGACGTGCCGCGCGCCGGCCTGACCGAGCGGATGGTCGCCGCGAGCGTGCCCAACCAACCTGACGGCCCGCTGACCACCACCGTGACGGGTGGCGTGCCCGCCGCCGCGACGCCGAGCTACGCGGAGTCGGCGCGATGACGCTGACACCCATCCGAGCGTACGTCGCGGGCCCCGCGCAGGGGCCGGCGTCACGAACGCCGAACAGGGTACGACGCTACTTCATCCTGCGGCTCATCGCCTCAGGCGCGGTTATAGCGATCATGGCGGACAGCACGGCCACCACGCTGGCCATCCCGGTGCTGGGCCGCGACCCGATAGCCGCCGGGCTGCCGCTCGCGGAGATCACCTGGGTCAGCACGATCAACTTCGCGGCCGTCGCCGCGCTGCTCGCCACCGCGGGCCGCTTCGCCGACCTGCTCGGCAGGCGCAGCGTGCTGGCGCTCGGGCTGGCCCTGTACGGGCTGGGCGCGACGACCGTCATCGCCGCCCCGACCTGGTCCATGCTGCTCGCCGGGCGGCTCGGGCAGGGAGTCGGCGCGGCACTGATGTTCCCGTCCTCGCTGGCGCTGCTGCTCGGCGAGCTGCCGCCGAACAAGCGCGCCGGAGCCGTCGCGCTGTGGAGCGCCTCCTCTGGAGCCGGCGCGCTGGCCCTACAGGGCGGCGGCGGGTGGCTGGTGGAGGAGTACGGCTGGCGCGGGCTGTTCCTGCCCGGCACGGCGCTGGCGGCGGTGCTGCTGGTGCTGACCCCCGCGCTGCCCCGCTCACGCGGCACCACACGGCGCATGCCCGACCTGTTCGGCGCGCTCCTGCTGGTGGGCGCGATCGCCGCCGCCGTGCTCGCCATCTCGCAGGGCGAGGTGTGGGGCTGGACGTCCACACGCACCATCGGCTGCGCGCTGGCCGCCGGCCTGCTGCTGGCCGGCGCGCTCGCGACCTCGTGGCAGAACCCCGGTGGCGCGATCGACATAAGGCTCTGGCGCCGCCCCGGCTTCCTGTGGGCCGGTGGCGCGTCCTGCCTGTACGGAGCGGCCTCGTACGTGGTGCTCTCGATCGGGCCGCTGTACCTGAAGGAGTCCGGGTTCGACAGCGTCAGCCTCGGCCTCTGGCTCACCCCCATCTCCGTCGCGATGGTCGTGTCCAGCCCGCTGGCCGCGATGGCCAGCCGGCGCATCGGGCTGAACGGGATCATCTACGCGGGCGCCCTCACGCTCGGCGGGGGCTGCGCGCTCCTCCTCGCGCACCCGTACCCCAACCTCTGGTGCCTGCTCGGCGCGCTGCTGCTCGGCACCGGCTTCGGCGCGCTGTCCACCGGCACGTTCACGGTCGGCACGATGGCCGCGGACCCCGGCCAGTACGCGGCCGCCGCGGGCGCCGTCAACACCGCCAGGATGCTCGGCGGCGCGATCGGCGTGGCAGGAGCCTCCGTCCTGGTCGACCGGCCGATCGTGGACGGGCCGATGCCCGGTTTCGCGTCGGTCCTGATGGCCTGCCTGGCGGTCGCCGTCGTGCTGGCCGTGGTCGCCCTCACGCGGGTCGCCAGATCGTCGTCGCGCCGGCGGGCGGCCCGCCCCACGCGGCGCGAGGCCGAGGCGGAGCTCATCGTGCTCCGTCGGCTCCTCGCCGAGCTGCGCGACAGCTTCGTCCAGGTACGCAGCGAGGCCGAGCAGGAACTCGCCCGCTTCAACGTCCACGACTTGTCATCCGCCACCCGCGTATCCGCCACCCGAGCAGCCGCCACCACCCGAGCAGCCGAACAGCGCTGACAGGAGTGACCCCATATGGCCGCCGACGCCCTCCGCAAGCCGTACCTCCGCCCCTACGACACCCCCAGCCGCGGGACGCGGCCTGTCTCGGGGCCCGTCCCGCCGCCCGCGTTCGGCGACCAGCGCGACGCCCCGCCCACCGAGATCGCGCCCGCCCAGGCGGCGGAGAGCGCGACGGCGACAGCGCAGACCCTGCACCTGCTGCGGCACATCCAGCAGGTCTCCGAACAAGCAATCACCGTGATCGACCAGGCGCTCGACCGCGCGTCCTGACCCCCGGAGGCAAGCCATGCTCACCATCAAGGTCGACTCACCGGCGGACGTCGCCGAAGAGCGGCAGCGCGAGTTCGCCGACACCGTGATCGGGGCAGCGGTGAACGTCTTCGGCGTGGAACGCGCCGACGTGCGGCTCGTCCTCACCCAGGGCGGGGCGGACGACGAGCGGGAGCGCCGGGAAGCGGCCTTCTGGGCCGCGGCTTGGTCGGGCTGCTGATGACCGCCATCCTCACCCCTCCGATAACCCTGCCCTACCAGGTCAGCGGGCCCCTCGTGCTGGCGCTGCGGCGCAAGGCCGCCGCGGTGGCCGAGGCCGAGCTGAAACGGCTCGCCTCGCGCGCCCCCGAACTCGACGCGCGCTCCCGCGACGAGGTCAGGCGCTCGATCCACCGCGTGGTCGAGGGCTTCCTGCACGAGCCGATCGTCCGCGTCACCACCTCGGCGGGCTCCCCGCTCGGCGACCACTACGTCGACGCCATGTACGAGCTGTTCGGCCTCGAGCGGGGCACGTCATGAGCCGGGGCAGGGTCGGCGTCCTGGTGCCGCCGGCCAATCCCGCGGCCGAGCCCGAGCTGGCACGCCTGCTCGGATCCCGCGCCGACATGCACGTCAGCCGCTTCCCGGTAAGGCCCGGCTACTCCCTGGCCGAACGCCTGGAGATGTACAACGCCACCCTGCCCGACATGATCCGCTCGTTCGGCGGCCTGCGGCTCGACGCGCTCGTCATGGCCTGCAGCGGGTCGCGCTACCTGATCGGGCCCGAGCAGGACCGCTACCGGTGCGAGGAGCTGAGCAAGGAGTTCGGCGTGCCGTTCGCCTCCGCCACGCTCGCGACCTGGGAGGCGTTCGAGCACGTCGGGACGCACGACTTCATTCTCGTCTCCCCCTACCAGCCGTGGCTGACCGAGCTGGCCGAACGGTTCTGGGCGGAGGCCGGCCTGATCGTCACCAAGGTGGTGCCGGTGTTCGCGAAGGGCAGGACCTCGCCCTACGACGTCACCCCGGCCGAGCTCGTCCGCCAGGTCGAGGAGGCCGACCTGCCGCACGACGCGGTGGTGCTCTTCAGCGGCACCGGCATGGCCACGCTGCCCGCGCTGGGGTCGCTCGGCACGGGCAACGACCGGATCCTGCTGACGTCCAACCTGTGCAGCGCCTGGTGGGCGCTGTCGCAGGCGACGGGGCAGCCGCTCACGCTCAGCCGGGTGCCGCACCGCCGGGCCGCGCAGAGGCAGCACTCGTGAACGGCGTCGTGGTGGTCGGCGCCGGCCCGGTCGGGCTGACGGTGGCGCTCACCCTGGCCAGGGGCGGGACGCCGGTCACCGTGCTGGAGCGCGAGAGCGGCCTGACCAGGCAGTCGCGCGCCTCCACCTTCCACCCCGCCACGCTGGACCTGCTGGACGACCTCGGCGTCGCGTCCCGGCTCGTCGGACGCGGCAGGGTCGTCGACCGGATGCAGTGGCGCGACCGCGCGGGCGGCGTCATCGCCGAACTGCCGATGGACTGCCTGGACGGCCTGACCAGGCACCCGTACCGGCTGCACGCCGAGCAGTCGTCGCTGACTCCGCTGCTGCTGTCGGCCCTGTCGGCCTACCCGCACGCCCAGGTGCGGTTCGGCACCCGGGTCGACGGGGTGGCCGAGGCCGGCGCGGGCGTCCGGATCCGGCTGGGCAGGAACTGGGCCAGGGCCAAGTACGTGATCGCGGCCGACGGCGCGCACAGCACCGTGCGCAGCTCGCTCAGGCTGCCGTTCCCCCGCTCCTCGTACCCGACCCAGGCGCTGCGCGTCTTCACCGACTCGCCACTGGACCGGTTCCTGCCCAAGCTGGCACCGCTCACCTACGTACGCGACATTGAGCAGTCGTGCAGCCTGCTGGGGCTGCGCGACCACTGGCGGATCGTGTTCAGGATCCCAATCGACGCCCGCGACCCGCTCTCGGCCGGCAACGTGGCCGCGCTGGTGCGCAAGGCGCTGCCGGAGGCCGGCGAGCAGGTCCGCGTCACCGGGGCCGACAGGTACGGCCTGGCCAGGGGCGTGCTGTCGTCCTTCAGGCACGGCCGGGTGCTGTTCATCGGCGACGCGGCGCACCTGACCTCCACCGCCGGCGGGCTGAACATGAACGCCGGCCTCCACGACGCCGTCGATCTCGGCCAGCTGCTCCCGGCCGTGCTCGACGGCTCCGCCCCTCCCGCCGCGCTCGACTCGTGGGCCTGGCGGCGGCGGACCGTCCTGCTCGAACGGGTGATCCCGCGCAGCGAGGCGCGCGTCGCCGGCGTGCAGGACCGCAACAGCGCCAGGCTGGCGTCCGCCATGGCCGGAGTGCGCGCCATCGCCGACGACCCGGACGCCACCCGCACCTACCTGGCACAGGCTTCCATGCTCGACACCGTCCCCCATCTGGTGAGGCGTAGCTGACATGCGGATCTGGTTCCAGAAACACACCGTCGAGGGCCGTTCGGCGCTGCTGGACAAGCTGTACGCCGAGCACCTGGCCAAGGTCTCAGGGCCTGGCACCCACGTCGAGGTGCACACGCTGCCGCCGGGCACCTACGGCAGCACCCTGCCGGAGCATCTGGTCGGCTACGGGCAGATCGGCCTGATGTTCGGCGACTACTTCGCGCGCACCGCCGTCGAGGCCGAACGCGACGGCTGCGACGCCTGGATCAGCGGCGCCGGCCAGGACCCCGGCCTCGCCGTGGCCCGCTCACAGGTCGCCATCCCGGTCGTGGGGTACGGGGACGCGGTCTGGCAGGCGGCACGGATGGAGCGGCACCGGCTGGGCGTCCTCGGGTTCATCCCCGGCCTGGTCGAACCCATCATCGGCAACATCCGCTCCGCGGGCGCCGAGCTGGCCTCGTACCAGGTGGTCGAGGGCAGCGCCCGGCTCGTAGAACAGGCCCTCAACAGGGACTTCGAACCGCTGCTCGACGCCTACGGCGAGGCCGCCCGGCGCGCCGCGCAGGCGGGGGCGCAGTGGCTGGTCCCCGCCGAGGGCATCCCCAACGTCATCCTGGTGCACCTGGGCGTCACCGAGCTGCACGGCCTGCCCGTGATCGACCCGGGCGGCCTGGCCATCAAGACCGCCGAGCACCTGTGCGAGCTGCGCGCGCTGAACATCACGGCCCGCGCGAACACCGGCTACTGGCTGCGGCTGGCCGACACGTCCGTGGTGGCGCAGGTCCGCGCGGCCCTGGAAGGGGCGTCATGAGCTTCCCCGTCGACCGTCCGCGCCGCCTGCGGCGCACGCCCGCCCTGCGCGGCCTCGTCGCCGAGACCCGCCTGCACCCGGCCGAGCTGGTGCAACCGCTGTTCGTCCGCGAGGGCATCAAGGAGCCCCGGCCCATCACCTGCATGCCGGGCCAGGTCCAGCACACCCGCGACAGCCTGCGCAAGGCCGCCGCTGCCGCCGCCCAGGCGGGCGTCGGGGGGCTGCTGATCTTCGGCATCCCCGAGGTCAAGGACCGCGACGGCCGCGGCGCCTGGGACCCCGACGGCATCACCCAGCAGGCGCTCGCCGACGTCGCCGAGGAGGTCGGCGACGCGACCGTGGTGATCGGGGACGTCAACCTGGACGAGTTCACCGAGCACGGCCACGTGGGCGTGCTCGGCCCCGACGGCGACGTCGACAACGACGCCACCCTGCTCGCCTACGCCGACGTGGCCGTGGCCCAGGCCGACGCGGGCGCGCACGTGGTGGCTCCGAGCGGGATGATGGACGGCCAGGTCGCCGCCATCAGGGCCGCGCTCGACGGCTGCGGCCACGAGCGGGTGCCGATCCTGGCGTACGCCGCCAAGTACGACTCGGCCTTCTACGGCCCGTTCCGCGACGCCGTCGAGTCGCGGCTGAAGGGCGCCCGCTCCACGCACCAGCAGGACCCCGCCAACCGCCGCGAGGCGCTGCGCGAGGTGCTGCTCGACGTCGAGGAGGGCGCCGACATGGTGATGGTCAAGCCGGCCGGCCTCTACCTCGACGTGGTCCGCGAGGTCGCCGACACCGTCCACGTGCCGGTGTTCGCGTACCAGGTGTCGGGCGAGTACGCGGCGATCGAGGCCGCGGCGGCGCAGGGCTGGCTGCTGCGCGAGCGGGCGATCAGGGAGAGCCTGACCGCGATCCGCCGGGCGGGCGCGGACAGCGTCATCACCTACTGGGCCACCGAGGTCGCCGAGCAGCTGCCGCGCTGACCGGCGGGACGACAGGGAGGAGCTGGCATCCGGATGATGTGGCGGGATCTATCGGACGACGCGCGCGCCACGATCGGCGAGCTGTGCGACGACTACGGCTCCCACCTGTACGACTACTGCCTGACCGAGCTTTCTCCCGCGGACGCCGAGCTGGCGGTGGCGGGGGCGCTGCTGTCGGCGCACGCCCGCGCCAAGCTGATGCCCGACCAGTCACGGCTGCGCCCCTGGCTCTACGGGCTGGCCCGCGCCCACCGCGGCGCGGTCGCCGGCCCGGCGAGCACCGGGACGTGGTCGCGTCCGGGAAAGATGCCCGACCTGCTGCCCGAGGCGTTGATCACGCTCCCCGGGCCGCAGCGCGAGCTGCTGGACCTGTCGGTACGGCACGGCCTCACCCACGACGAGATCGCGGCGATCTTCGGGGTGGGGGCGGGCCTGGTGGAGTCCATGGTGGATGAGGCCGCCGACGGGCTGGAGAAGTGGTTCGCCGCGGTGATCGCAGCCAGGACCAGTGAGGGGTGTGTCCGGCTCGCGGCACTGGTCTCCGCGTGGGCGAGGGCGCCCGGCAGGCGGACGCGCACGCAGATCAGCCACCACATCCCGGCCTGTGCGGCCTGCCGGGCCGCCCCCAGGACCCTGGGGGCGGCCCGCCTCCTGCGCCAGCTGCCGCTCGCCGCCGCTCCCGGCACTCTGCGGGACTGGCTGGGGCGAGCCCGCCCGATGCCGGACGTGCGGGGCCTGTGGCGGATGGACGGCTTCCCGTTCCAGCCGCACGCGCTGCAGGACCCCGTTCCGCCTCCGACCTCCCCGGTCTCCGGCCCCACGACGGGGACCGGGGAAAGCTCCTGGCCCGCGGCGGGCGCGGCCGCCGCGGGCCAGGAGCGCACCACCTCGCCGCCGCCGAAGCACTCGCGCGCGGACCCCGCCCCGAAACCCTCGCGGGTGGCGCCGTTCCCGCCACCCGTGAGGCCCGCCCGTACGGTCCCGCTCGGTTCTCCGGTTCCTGCGGAGTCCGCCCGCGCCGCTCCGGTCGCCTCCGTCGCCTCCTCGGCGGTCCTCTACGAGGAGGTCACCTCGGAGGAGGAGCACAGGTGGGAGGAGTTCTGGCGCAACCGCCCGGACGAGGCCGACCCCGAGGCCCGCATCACGTTCAGGTCGGTCGCCAAGGTGGGGCTGCTCATCGGCATCGCGATCCTGCTCGCGGCGCTGGCCTGGTCGGCCGTCCACGCCCGGCAGCGGTCGAGCGTGGTCTCCCAGCCCGGGCCGGCTGTCACGCTCGACCTGGGAGACCACACCGTCTAGAAGAAGCTGAACTCCTGCTCGGGCTGCGGCAGGTCGAAGCGCGTCGGCCCGCGGAAGGTGGTCGCGTCCTTCGGCACGTCCGTCAGCGGCGTGCCGACCGTGATCGGGACGGTGACGCTGCTCCTGGCGAGGTCGACGGTCACGGTCGCGCCCGTGCCCTCCTCGTCGCTGTAGGTGGCGTCGGTGCCCGCGACCACCAGGGCGAGCCTGTGGCCCTTCCTGAACGTGTAGTCCTGCGGCAGCGTCTGCCATCTGACCGTGCCGTACGTCCCGGGCGGCAGCGGCGCCGGACTGCTCAGCGAGTCGCGGTTGCGTACGTCGATCCAGCCCCGCGCGACGATCTCCGCGGGACGGGTGGCGACGTTCGTGGCGACTTTCTTGTAGCAGGCGTCGTCGGCCGCGGTGCTCTCGCCGTGGCAGTCCTCCTCGGCGAGGGTGGTGATGCCCTGGCCGCGCCGCCAGTCGACCCGGGTGGCGTCGCCGAAGTCGACGAGCATCGCCGTCAGGTTGGAGGTCGGCTTGTCGAGCTTGACCCGCAGCTCGGCCGTGGGAGTGCCCGACAGGCGCAGGTCGAGCGGCAGCGCGCCGGTGGTGAACGCGACCCGTCCCGGCTTGGACGTGCCCACGTCGGCGATCATGTCCGACTCCTGGAGCGCCACGTCGGTGAACGTGGCGCTCGCTCCCCTGGCGGCGGGCACCAGCCCGAGCGTGCCGTCGGCGGCGGGACGGAGCGGCAGCCTGGCAGCCGACGGGGCCGGCCAGTCGCGCTGGGTGATCCACTGGGCCGGGCCCAGCTGCACGTCGGCGCGCGGCTCGGCCATGACGTCGTTGCGCACCCCCTGCAGCCAGCGGTCGAACCAGCGGTGCAACGTGTCGACCCACAGATCCCTGCGGCCCTCGAAGTCGAACGGGTCCACGTGCTGGTACTGGCCGACCCAGATCTTGCGCGGCACGCCGCGCCTGGCCAGCCCCTGCCACCAGGTGGAGAAGTTGTCCGGCTTGACGTTCAGGTCGTTGACCGTGTGCACGACGAACACGCTGGCCCTGACCTTGGACACGTCGCCGAGCCGGCCGGCGAGGTAGTCGCGCTCGTTCCAGAAGGCGTTGTAGTCGCCGGTGTCGTCGCCGTCCTCGGCGTCCATCCGGTCCCGGACGGCCTGGCACTTGGCCTCGGGGTCGGTGTCGACGTAGTTCGCCAGCCAGGACGCGTAGTCGTAGTTGTAGATCACGCCGTTGGATCGCTGGTACCGGTACCAGGAGCTGATCGCCGAGATCGGCACGATCGTCTCCAGGCCCTCGACGCCTGTCGCGGCGACGGCGTTGGCGAGGGTGCCGTCGTAGGACTTGCCGATCATCCCGGCCTTGCCGGTGGTCCAGTCGGCGACGGCCGGGGAGCCGTCGGCGCGGAAGGCCTTGGCCCTGCCGTTCAGCCAGTCGATGACCGCCTTGCCGCCCAGCACGTCGGCCTCGCCGCCGATGTCGGGGCAGCCGTCGGACCTGGTGGTGCCGAGCATGTCCACGTTGAGGACGGCGTAGCCGCGCGGCACGAAGTAGTTGTCGTAGAACAACGGGAATTTCGCGACATTTCCGGAGGCGTCGTAAATCTTGCGTTCGCCCTCGTTGCCGCGTCCCGAGTTGTCGTAGTACGGGCTCTCATCGATGATCACCGGCACCTTGAGCCCCGGGCCGGACTCCTTGGGCCTGATGATGTCGACCCGGACCCTGTCGAGCCGGCCATCGGAGTCGCTGTCGACACTCGACTCGACGTAGACGTGCTCGCGGACCGCGTCCGCATAGGAGAAGACCGGCTGGGTGCGGCCGTTCTGGACGGTGATCGTGGGCGTGTCCGCCTGGGCGGGGGTCGCGAGAGCCAGGGTGAGGGCGACGGCGAGGAAGGCCGGGCGTAAGGGTGGCACGCGTGTCCTCCTGGGAGAGAAAAGTACCCGCAATCTCTCAAACGGCCAGGAACCTGACAAGATTCTTTCCATGAACGGTGCAGACGACGACACCCAGATGACCCTGTTCACCGTCGAAGCCCTCACCCGCGCCGCGCGCTGCTGCTGTCGGTCAACCACTCGGGAGACAGCGACTCGACCGGCTCGGTCTGCGGCAACCTCCTGGGTGCGCTGCGCGGCGCGTCCGCGCTGCCGGCGAGCTGGCTGCGCCCTCTCGAGGGACGTGACACGATCGAGCGCCTCGCCGACGACCTGAGCCAGGCCGCCGGTTGCTTAGGCTGGGAAGGATCCTAGGACCAGAGAAGAGGTTGCATGCGAAACGTGGCGCGGACCTCCCTCGTCGACACCGCCATCGAGGAGCTCCGCGAGGAGATCACGAGCGGGGCGTGGCCGGTGGGGACGAAGATCCCGTCCGAGAGCCAGCTCGCCGAGTCGCTCGGCATGAGCAGGCTGTCGGTGCGCGAGGCGGTGCGGGTGCTGGCGCACGCCGGCCTGCTGACCACCAGGCAGGGCGACGGCACGTACGTCACAGCGACGGACGAGTCGCAGATCGCGCTCCGCCGCCGCCTCGACAAGGCGGCCGCGATGGACATCATCGACGTCCGGCGCGGCCTGGACCTGGTGGCGGCCCGGCTGGCGGCGACCAAGCGGACCGAGCAGGACCTGGAGGGCCTGCACGAGACGTTGCGGCGCAGGGACGCGGCGGGCAGCGCCGGCGACCTCGACGGTTTCGCCGACGCGGACGTCGACTTCCACCTGCGGGTGGCCGACGCGGCGCACAACCCGCTGCTCGGCGAGCTGTACCGGAGCATGAGCGAGGCGCTGCGCGACAGTGTCCGGGGCATGGAGGAGGCCGCGCTCGAACCCGACAGCTCGCACGAGGACCTGCTGCGCGCGATCGAGGACGGCGACGCGTCCCGTGCGGTGGCGGTCTCCGTGGCCCTCCTCGACCAGCAGGAACGCGACCTCTGAAGCCCCGCCCGGCCCGCCCGCCACGCGCGCGGTGGGCGGAGAGGCTCACCCACCGCGTGTGCGGCCCGTGGAACGTTCGCCCAGCTCCGCAGGAAGGCGGGCCTGGCGAGCGGGTGGCCTGCGGGAACGTTCCTTCGCGCTAGGCTCGCCGCATGGTCACCCGCCGTGCCGACGCCGAACGGAACATCGCCGCGATCCTCGACGCGGGCCAGCGGGTGCTGAGTTCCGATCCGTCCGCGAGTGTCGCGGAGGTCGCCAAGGCGGCGGGTGTCGGGAGGGTGACCCTCTACGGGCACTTCCCGTCGCGGGAGTCGCTGGTCGAGGCCGTGCTCACCCGCGCGGTCGCGCTGGCCGACGCGAGCCTGGAGGACCCGCAGCTGGACGCGCTGCCCGCCGTGGAGGCCCTGTCGAGGCTGGTCCGGTCGTCGTGGGAGGTCCTCGACCGGCACAGCGCGCTGTTCGTCGCCGCCGACCGGATGATGCCGTCCGAGCGGATCCGCGAGCATCACGCGCAGCCGTTGCGCCGGGTCGAACGACTGATCGCCCGTGGCCGCGACGACGGCGACTTCCGCACCGACCTGCCCCTGTCGTGGCTGGTCAGCACGTTCTTCGCGATCCTGCACACGGCGGCGGGCGAGGTCGAGGCGGGCAGGCTCGACCGGGCCGACGCGGGCGAGGCGCTCACGCTGACGCTGCGCTCGCTGCTCACGGGATGAGCAGGACGATCCCGCCCGCCATCCCGAGCAGAACCGAGGCCACGGCGGCCACCTGTGCCTGCCGGCCCACGACCGGTGCTCCCGCCCCCTCCAGGGCCAAGACCGGCCGAGCCATCCGCCGCTACGAGCGGACCAGGCGGGCGATGGCGTCGGCGGCCTCCTTGACCTTGAGCTCCGCCTCGGCGCCGCCCTTCAGGGTGGCCTCGGCGACGCAGTGCGCCATGTGCTCCTCCAGCAGGGAGAGCGCGAACGACTGCAGCGCGCTCGTCGTGGCCGACACCTGGGTCAGGATGTCGATGCAGTACTTGTCGTCCTCCACCATCCGCTGCAGGCCGCGGGCCTGACCCTCGATTCGGCGCAGGCGCCTGAGGTGGTCCTGCTTGTTGTCCGCGTAACCGACCATCGCTCCGTCCCTCCGTTCACCCACACCGAGCAACACGGTACCCCCCTACCGTATTCCGGATCCTCATGAACGATGTACGCTAACTCGAACATCGTTGTACGAGTTATCGGAGACCTTCATGCGTGCCCTACCGGCACTGGTCCTGCTCTGCCTGGCCCAGTTCATGCTGATCATCGACATCACCGTGGTGCAGGTCGCACTGCCGACCATCGGCACCGACCTGGCGCTCGACCGCGAGTCGCTCACCTGGGTGGTGACCACCTACACGCTCTGCTTCGGCGGCCTGATGGTCCTCGGCGGGCGCCTCGCCGACTCCTTCGGCGCCCGCCGCACGCTGACGGCGGGGCTGACGCTGTTCACCCTCGCGTCGCTGCTGTGCGGGCTGGCCGCGAGCGGCGCCCTGCTCGTCACGGGCCGCGCCCTGCAAGGAGTGGGCGCCGCCCTGCTCTCACCGTCGGCGCTGGCGATCATCACCGGCTCGTTCCACGGCAGTCAGCGCAACCGGGCGCTGGGCGTCTGGGCGGCGATCGGCGGCTCGGGGGCCGCGGTGGGGGTGCTGCTCGGCGGCCTGCTCACCGCCGGCCCCGGCTGGGCGTGGGTGTTCTACGTGAACGTCCCGATCGGGCTGCTGGTGCTGCTCGCGCTGCCCGCCGTGGTTCCCGCCTCGCGCGGCGAGCGCCAGCGGGTGGACGTGCCGGGCGCGCTGACGGTCACGCTGGCCACCGCGCTGCTCATCTACGGCCTGGTGAACGCGGGCGACGGAGGCTGGGCGACGGCGGGCACGCTGCTTCCGCTGGCCGGCGCGGCCATCTGCTACGCGGCGTTCGTCCTGATCGAGCGGCGTGTCAAGGCGCCGCTGATGCGCGTCGAGACGATGACCCGCCGCCCGGTGCTCTCCGGGACGTTCGTCATGCTCCTCGCCACCGGCAGCATGCTGGGCCTGTTCTTCCTCAGCACGCTCTACCTGCAGCACGTTCTGCGCTTCAGCGCGCTGGAGACGGGGCTGCTGTTCCTGCCCGTGGCCGTCGCCATCACGCTGGGCGCCCAGCTCGGCGGCCATCTGATCGGCCGGATCGGCGGGCGTCCCGTCGCCGTCGGCGCGTTCGCGCTGACCGCGCTCGGCGCCGCCCTGATGACGCGCATCTCCCCCGACGCCAGCGCCTACACGACGCTGCTGCCGGGCTTCATGGTGGCGGCGTTCGGCATCGGCCCCGCGTTCGTCACGGCCACCACCACGACCATGGCCAACGTCCCGCACGGCGAGGCCGGGGTCGCGTCCGGCGTCATCAACACCTTCCACGAGCTGGGCGGGTCGATCGGCGTCGCGCTGGTGTCCTCCGTGGCCGCCGCGAGCCTCGCCCCCGGCGCCACCGGCGTCGGGGGCTTCACCACCGCGCTGACACTCTGCGCCGTGGCCGCCGGGGCCGCCGCCCTGGCCTCGCTGGGACTGGTCCCCTCGGGCAGGCCGTCAGGCGCGTTCGTCGGCCACGGGCACGGGCACTGAGCCGTCACGCCTTGTTGTTCATGAAGCGGGCGATCTTCCAGTCGCTGCCCGACTTCTTGAGGATGAAGAACTGCCGGCCCTTCTCCGCGTTCGACGTGCTGGTGCGGACGAACGCGAGGTCACTGCCGGTGATCGTCTCGTCGAAGGTGGGCGTGGCGCTCTTCATCGAGCTCATCTTGCTCTTGAACACCGTGCGCAGCGCCTGGGTGCCCTGCGCGGTCGGCTCGCCGGCCACCGCGGCCACGCCGTCACTCGCGAACGCGTTGACGACCTGGTCCACGCTTCCGGCCTTGAGCGCGTCGAAGAATCCCTGGACCGTGCCCTTGGGCGTGGTCTGCACCGCAGTCGTGGTGGGCGACGGGCTCGCCGTCCCGGTCGGGCTCCCCGACTCGTAGGGGCTCTCCGACTCGTACGGGCTGGCGGACTCGTAGGGCTCGCCCGGAGTCTCAGGCTCGGTTCCGGGCGGGCTCACAGGCGGTGACATGTACTGGTACGTCGTCGTCGAGGGCGACGCGGCGGACACGTTTCCCACCGCTCGCATCGAACCGTTTCCGCTCGCGGCGCAACCCGTGACGAGTACTGCCGGGAAGACCGCGGCCAGCAGGTAGGCCCTGCGCTGGAATATCGTCATGGCCGCTTGATTCCCGCCCAGCCTGTACCCGAATGCCCGGTTTGTCCACTCAGCACGGGTCCTTTACGGACTTTGATCGGGTATTACTCACGGTAACGGTTCACTCAAATTGGTGAGATCGTTCAGAGGTCCGATCGTTGCCGAGCCGCGACCAACGCTCGGCGACCCCGCCGATAGCGTCCATTCAGTGCCGCAGATCGACATGAACCAGAGCACGACCCCCCAAACTCAGCCTCTCCCGCAACGCGAGGACGCCGAACGATGTGACAACGTCACAGACGGCCGGCGGTGCGTCTTACCGGCGGGCCACCAGAGCGCCCATGTCCATCCCCCAGCCGAGCCCGCGGGCGACTCGGCCCCGTGACGCCGCCCTACCAGGCGGGGCCGAGTGACGTCCCGCGGTCATCATGCCAGCCGCCGCGGCTCGGATGCGGGGCGGCTTCCCGACGGCGTCAGCCCGCGAGGCGTCGCAACGGCTCGTCGGTCAGCCTGAACTTGATCCACTCGTCCTGCGGTTCGGCGTCGAGCGACTTGTAGAACCCGATCGTCGGCTCGTTCCAGTCGAGCACCGACCATTCGAGCCGCTCGTACCCGCGCTCGGCGCAGATCGCGGCCAGCTCGCGCAACAGCGCCTTGCCGTGGCCCCCGCCACGACGCTCCGGACGGACGTACAGGTCCTCCAGGTAGATGCCGTGCACCCCCCGCCACGTGGAGAAGCTGAGGAACCACAGCGCGAAGCCGACCACCTCGCCCTCCTCCTCGGCGACATGGGCGAACGCGGCGGGCGACTCGCCGAACAGCACCGCGCGGAGCTGCTCCTCGGTCGCCCGCACCTCGTGCGCGGCCTGCTCGTACGTGGCCAGTTCCCGGATCAGGTCAATGATCACAGGTACGTCATCAGGGGTTGCATAGCGAATCACAGGCCCAAGGGTATGGCCGCTACCGCGCGCCCATGACGACGCCGGCGATCCGCCCGACCGTGCCGTACTCCCCGGCGGACGCCCGGTTCTTCGTCACGCCGACGCTGATGCCGGTGGCGGTGTCGGCGAAGGCCGCGGTGCCGCCGCTGCCGAACATCCCGAACACGGTGGGCCTGTCGAGGAGGCCCACCGCGTAACCGAGCCCCCAGGACGTGGGCATGGCGCTGACCTCGTCCGTGCCGGACACGGCCGCAGACGACAGCTCGCGCAGCCGCTCGGGCGAGACGAGCTTCCCACCGAGCAGGGCGTCGTACATCCCGGCGACGGCGCGGGCGGTCATCGTGCCTCCGGCGGGAATGTCCGAGGTCAGCACGTCGGTGCGGTTGCTGAACGCGGCGTCGGGCATGGCCCGCATCGGGGCGGCCGTGTACCCGTCCACGACTCTGAAGAAGGGCATCTCGGCCAGCATCTCGGCGGGCATCTCCATCGCGGGGCCCGGGTCCTCGATCCTGGCCACCCGTCCCAGCTCCGGCTCCGGCACGCCGAAGAACAGGTCGTCGGCCACCCCGAGCGGGCCCGCCACCTCCTCGCGGAGCACCTGCGAGATGCGCTTGCCGGTCACCCTTCGGACGACCTCGCCGATGAGGTAGCCGAAGGTCTGCGGGTGGTAGCCGAACGCGGTGCCCGGCTCCCACCAGGGCGTGGCGTCGGCGATGGCCGCGCACATCCGGTCCCAGTCGCACAGGTCCTCCGGCGTGGTGTCGACCGGGACGCCCGGCACTCCGGCCGCGTGCGTGAGCACGTGCCGCAGCGTCGCCTGCCCCTTGCCGTGGGCGGCGAACTCCGGCCACACCTCGGCGATGCGCAGGTCGTAGTCGAGCGCGCCGCGCTCCGCCAGCACGTGGACGACGGCGGCGGTCACCCCCTTGCCCGTCGAGGTGCTGTAGACCAGCGTGTCGGAGGTGAAGGGACGGCCCGTGCTCGGGTCGGCCACGCCCGCGACGGCGTCGACCAGCAGCTCTCCCCGCTGGTAGACGGCGACCTGCACGCCCCGCTCGGTGCCGGTCTCGACCAGCTCGTCGATCGCGGCCTGCACGTCCTTCTGAAGTTCAGTCATCATCATTTCCTCTCGTACGCGGCGAACACCCCATGAGACGAGCGGGCCGCGGAAAAGGAATCGCTCAGAGGGACGCGGGAAGGCCGAACGCGCGGAGATACTCGTCCCCGTACGTGGTGATCTGCGTGATCAGCCCGTCCTCGACGCTCAGGACCGCCAGCCAGGACGGCGTGAACCCGCTCTCACCGGACCTGCGCAGGTACGCGGCGGCGGCGGGCTGGCGGTTGGCCCGCGTCGCGAGGAGCCGCCAGTCGCCCCACGCCTCCGGCCCGACCATGGCCGGAGTCCAGGCCGCGACGAACGACTCGCGCCCCAGCAGCCAGATCGGCTGGGGCGGCATCGACTGCCACACGTCGTCGCGCAGCACCTTGCCCAGCAGGGTCGGGTCGGCGTGCTCCACGGCCTCGATGTAGCGGCGCAGGACGGAACGCTCCTCGGCGGTGGGCTCCGCCGACCACTCCAGCCGCCGCGCCGGCAGGACCTCCTTGACCGTCGGCCTGGCCCGCTGCAACGCGCTCTTCACCGCGGCCACGGTCAGCTCCAGCGACTCCGCCGTCTCCTGCGCCGACCAGCCGAGCACGTCACGCAGGATCAGCACCGCCCGCTGCCTGGGCGGCAGGTGCTGGATCGCGACGAGGAACGCCAGCTCGATGGTCTCCCGCTCGATCACCACGTCGGCCGAGTCGAGCAGTTCGTCCGGGTACGGCTGCAGCCACGGCACCGCCTTCGCCGCGGGCGGCTCGACCCCCGCGTCGGCCACCACCGGGACGGCCCGGGGCTGCGGCCGGCGCGGATGCGCCCGCAGATGGTCGAGGCAGGCGTTGGTGGCGATCCGGTACAGCCAGGCCCGCAGCTCCGACTCGCCCCGCAGGCTGTCGCGCCCCCGCCAGGCCCGCAAAAACGTCTCCTGGACGAGGTCCTCGGCCTCGTCGAAGGAGCCGAGCATCCGGTAGCAGTGCACGTGCAGCTCCCGCCGGTGCTCCTCGACGCGCTCCCCGAACCCGGTCACCATGGGCGGAAGCGTAACCCAAACGGCGCGAACCGCGTCCTGGCCGTGGCACTGTGGAGACGTGCCCGATCACTCCCGCGCCCCCGACGCCCTCCCCCGCACCCAGGACACCCCGGCCCTCACCCGAGACGTGCTCCCTCGCACCCGTGACGCGGCGATCGACGCCGTGCAAAGCGGCCGGCGGCTGCGCTACCTGTTCTTCTGGGGCCACCGCCCGGCCCGTGACGGCGGCGTCGGAACCGGCTGCCTCAGCCAGTGGTGGCCCGTCACCTTCACCGAGTCCGGCCACACCTTCGCCTCGGCGGAGCACTACATGATGGCGCACAAGGCCTGGCTCTTCGGCGACGACGAGAGCGCCCGCAGGATCCTCGCCAGCGGCCATCCGGGCGAGGCGAAGTCGCTCGGCCGCGAGGTCTGCGGCTTCGACGACGCCACCTGGGACACTCACCGCTACCAGATCGTGGTCCGCGGCAACATCGCCAAGTTCGGCCAGCACCCGGACCTGCAACAGTTCCTCCTCGCCACGCACGAACGGCTGCTGGTGGAGGCCAGCCCGCACGACCGCATCTGGGGCATCGGCCTGACCGCCTCCGACGACCGCGCCGCCTCCCCCCTCACCTGGCGCGGCCTGAACCTCCTCGGCTTCGCCCTCATGGACGCCCGCGACGCCCTCTCCTAGTCCGCGAGACCCGGGCGATCTCATAGCCCGTGAAACCCGGGCGATCCGCCAGATCACGCGTGCCCGGCGGCCGCGGTGAGCGGCTTCGGCTGGTCGTCCTCGACGCCGCGTCCCAGAAGCAGCGTGCCCAGCCACAGGAACGACATCCCGGCGGCGACCAGCGGCGAGTTCCTGCCGACCGCCAGCATCGCGACCGCCAGCACGATCACGCCGATCGTCACCACGGCCGCGCTCGACGCCGTCACCCGGCGCATCCACGCCATGACCACGGCCAGCGCGAGCAGAGCCACGAAGAACAGCTGCGCGCCGACGCCGTACGCGACCGCCCCGACACTCGCATTCCCCTGAACCCACTCGAACAGCGCCCGCAGCACCTCCCCGTCAGCCGCCCCGAACCCGGCCGCCAGATCGACGGCGAGCTGCACCAGGTTCACGGCGACGCTCAACAGCCCCACCCCCACGGCGACCTCGACGGCCACCCTCCGCCCACGGGTGTCAGGCGCTGCTCTCCGCCGCAACTCCAGCAGCATCACGCCGAAGAACAGGAACGCGACCACCCAGACGGCGTGCGCCGCCGTCCACCAGAGCCCAGGCACCAACCCCCCGCCTATGGGACGCATCAGGATCCATCCCCCCAGAAGCGCGGCGGGTGCGACGGTGAAGGACGCTCTGGCGACGGCGGCGAGGCTCATGCCCCCACCCTGCCCGCCCACCCCCGGCCGGCCCATCGGTGATCACCCCTGATCAACCCCGACCCGCACCGGACCCCACCTCAGGGACCCCGCCCCCTGCCGGCCGATGCCACGACATCGCCGCAGGTCAGGCCTGCCCGAACCGCGTCTCCCCGGAAACGCTCGGCCTCCTGTCGGAAGGGCGGCCTGGGAGCCGCGGGAAGGGCACGTTACGGCTCCGTCGAAGGTGGCAGGAAGGCACCTCGAAGGTCCGTCGGCAGGCGGCCCGGAGCCCCGAAACTGTCGGTGCCGCAGGCAAGAATGAGACCCATCATGGTGATCTCTCCTCCCTCCCCGTTCACCGCGGTCCGCTCCCCGTCGGGCGGCATCGTGGTCTTCTACGTCGGCACCGACCCGCGCCTGACGGCCGAACAGGCCCTGGCCTTCGCCGACCAGCTCCGCGACCTCGCCACCGCCGCCACCGACTCCCTGACCGCCGGCCAGCCGCGCCCCGGCTACGGCGTCCTGTCGAGCTGAACGCTCACGGGCGGCCGGGCGGAGGCGGGCTCAGTCGCCGTTGAGCACCTGGGTCATCCACTCCAGAGTTCCCGTGCGCAGGGCCTCCTCGGCCAGGCGCTTCCCCGTGGTGGTCTTGAGCGCGGCGAGAGAGCTGTCGATCCACGGCTGCATGTTCTGGTGCCCCTGCTCGCGGTACTCGACGGCCTGGAGGAGGCATTCCAGTTTGTCGGCGTCGCGGGCGCAGACGGCTTCGAGGCTGACCTTCTCCTCGTACTCGCCGACCGCGCCGCTCACCATGTCCGCCACGGGCTCCGGCACGCCGCGCATCTGGTCCGCGGTGACCTCCTCGTTCAAGGCCGCCTTGAGGTAGCGCTTGCCGACGTACGGGATGTCGGTGATGCGCGTTTCCTGGCTGTCGTGGAACAGGCTCATGAAGGCGGCGCGCTCAGGGTCGCCGCCTTCGAGGACGGCGATGACGCTGGCGATGATCGCCGCACGGAACGAGTGGTCGGCGATGCTCTCCGGATCACGCACTCCCGCCACGAGCCAGCCGGTGCGCTTGTACCGCTTGAGCAGCCCGACCTCGTACAACAACCCCGTCAGTCCCGCGATGTCGTCCACCACGAAGGCCCCCCTTCCATCCGCAGCACGCCATGGGCCGAGCGTAGACGACGTCCCCGACCTCGTGCCGCAACCGCGGCGACACGCCGCTCCCGCCTGCTCAGGAGATCGGCACGTCCGCGAACAGTTTCACCCCGTCGAGCTGAATGTCCCGGCCGGCCAGGGGACCACCGGACCTGGCCTGTTCACCGCGCGCTCCCCATCCCAGCGTGCGGACAGCATGGCCAGGGAGACGGCCAAGGCGGTGGCCGCGGCGAGCACCGGGCGAAAGGCGAGATGTCACCGCTACCGTTCGGTCGTCGTTGAGGGTGCGGAGGCCGTTGCCCTGACCTCCCGCAGGAAGGCGCTCACCGCGGACCGGAATCCGTTCGAGTCCTCGGTCCACGGCAGGTGACCCGCACCCTGCAGAACCACCCGCGACACGCGCGGCAGCGCCCGCTCCAATGAGTCCACGGACCAGCGAGGGCGGATGTCCTCCGCCCCGTCGACGATCAGCGTCGGGACGTGCAGCGCCTCGCACTGCGCCCGCAATGCGGAAGTGCCCCGGAGGCGCTTGTCCTGGGCGTTCACAGCGGCGTTGCACTCGAAATTGACGCCGAGCCAGGGGGTGGCCATGCGCTCGGCGTGCTCCAGCCCTCGCCGCTGGTCGGCGAAGTCCGCCGACCACTGCAGGACCGCGAACTCCCGGTCCTCTGCGTCCGTGCGCTCCCGGTTCTTCAGCGCCTCCCAACGCTCCAGGTTGCCGCCCAACCCGCGTCGCAGGTTGCGCGCGTACTCGTCGTGCCAGGCGGCATCACGATCGATTCCCGTGCCGGAGACGTAGACCAGCCCGCTCACGCGCTCGGGGTGGTCGAGCGCGTACCGCAGAGCCAGTTGGGCACCCCAGGAGTGGCCCAGCAACACCATCGTGTCCAGCTGGAAGTGCCGGCGAACGGCATCGAGATCCGCCGCGGACTGCGCCATCGAATACGGGCCGCGAGGTGGCCGCCCGTTCACCGCAGGCCGGCCGACAACCAGCGCATCCGGAAGCGGCGTCGATGCCCGGGGCATCGGCGCCGCTCCTCGAAGTGCCGATCAGCCCGCGCCGGGGACGGTGACGTTCTGCTCCTTGAACGGGAAGCCAGTCTTCGTGGCGTCCTGCTGCAGGCTGTTCAAGGAGTCCTTGCCTGCGTCGACGTCGGCCGGCGTGGCGGTGCCGCCCTTCAGCTTGCTGGTGAGGGCGGTGAACTTGTTGCTGACGGACTCGACGGCCTTGCACAGCGTCGGGTTGGCCGCGGCGAAGCCCTTGGCGACCTTCAGCTCATGCAGGGCGAAAGCACCTGCTATCGCCGCCTTCACGAATGCGCGTTTCCGACCCTCCGCTCCGGCATTGAAGCCGCCGCTGCGCAGGGGTTTGTAGATGTAGCGATGGAAGGCACCCAGCGCGAGACCCGCGTGCAACGCGAAGCGGGTCTTGGCGAACCGCCTTCTGTTGCCTGCCGTCGGGCAGGCGGAGTTGTACTCGCTGTCGTTGCCCGGGGTCGCCGTGGCAACCACCGCAGGGTTGGTGGCGACCGCGCCTTCGGGCATCAGGGTGTCGGTCTTCTTGCCGCCGCAGCCGACGAGCAGCCCCGCTGCCAGCAGAGCCGCCGCCGCGTGCACGGCAACGGATCGAATTCTCCGTACAGCCACTTCGTCCCCCTATGGATCCCTGTGCGCTTTCGCAACGCACCGGTCCGCGGTCCCGCGGCGTATCTCGGATGCCGGACCACCGCAGGTCCATGTGCTCCTTGCCTCCGTCATCGAACTCATCCGCTCCCGAACTGACAGCGGTCGCTCGTATGACGCGGCCCGCGGGATGCTCTCTCGGGTGTCCGCGGGCCAGGGCTGAGCGCTGTCGTACGACGAGCTTGCCGCCCTGGTTGTGGTTTAAGCGCGCTTTTGCCGCGTCCGGGCTGTCTCTGGACCATGGCCAGCCGGACATTTTGGTGGTGACTGACCGTTATGCGTAACCCGTCCTTCGGGGTACGACCGTCGCCCGCATGACGTTCACATCCGTCGGGCGGTCATCGAGGGGGAGGCAGCCCGCACACGTCAGGCGTGTCGCTGCGCGCGAATCTCCCGGACCATGTTCAACACCCGCAGTGCGTGCTCTTCGGCGTCGTCGCAGTCCATGACGACGGGCCACACCGCGGGCATGAACATGATCCTTTCGCCGTTGGCCTGCAGGCAGAAAAGATCGATCAGGGAAGGAGGGGAAGAAGTCATCTTCCCCTCATCATCCCACGTCAGGCGCCGCGCGTGGGGAAATCGTCAGCTCTCACGGGCTGTCATGCGCGGCGCCCGCACCTGACGACCTTCAGCGGCCAGGCCAGGCCCCTGTGGTCACCACGCGCCTATGGGGGTCTTCATCCGGAGGATCGGCCTCCGGCTCCCCCCGTCTCGCCGCCCTTGCCCTTCCCGTGCCCCTTCCCGTGGCCCTTGCCTTCGCCCTTTCCGCCCTTCCCCGGCGGGTCGGCGCTCTCCACCTGCGGGTCGAGGGGTTGCGTCTGCGTGGTGACAGCGCTGGCCGTCGCGGGGTCGTGGTCGTCTGCGCGGGCGGCGGCCGTGCCCGCCGTCAAGACGATCCCGGCGAGCGCGGAGCTCAGTACGGCGGCGGCGACATGCTTGTGGTTCAACATCCCTCATCTCTACGTTGAGTAACGACTCCGTCACTCTAGATGACAAGAGGGTGAGCGGGAAGCCATGCGGACTCATAGCCGTCGGCTCTCACGTTGCAGAACTCGCGCCCGTGACCGTCCTCGCGGACTCGCAGAACCACGGCGGAAGCAGACCGCAGGATCGTCAGCGTGCGGTGCGACGAGATCAACCGCGCAAGCAGGGCCGTTGCCCCCAAAAAATAGATCTGACCATAGGCCGGCGTTCGACACGGCCTATGGTCAGAGACTTTGGATCGCTGTCAGCGCTACCGCGCACACCCGGCGAGTTCGGGCTGCGACGGCGGGGTGTTCTGGGCGCCGAAGAAGAGGTTTGCGCAAGCGCTCACAAAGGTCGGATTCTCCTCGGGGACGAAATGCGCGGAGTCGGGCGCCACCGCGGAACGAACGTCGTCGGCGACGTTGCGGAAGGAGTCGGCGATGCCCCCGAACGAGTACTGTCCGCCAATCGCCAGCACCGGCATGGGCAGCCGCTTCGCCGCGTTGGCCTTGTTGTTCTCCGCGTCCCCGGCGAACGCCCGGTAGTACCCGTACCCCGCGCTCCGCTTGGCCGGATCGGAGTAGGCCGCGTAGTACAGCTCGCGGTCGATGACATCCCGCCGGTAAGACCCGGAGTCGTAGATCATGCCGAGGTAGGTGCTGACGTCCTCGTTGTCCATGATCCGCTCGGGAATCGGTGCGGGAGACGAGTTGAACCGGAAGTGCCAGCTCAGCCTGTACAGGTCCTCAAGCCCGAAGCCGGACAGCGGCGCCTCGATCACGGCGAGGCGGGTCACCTCGGCAGGGAAGTCGCGTGCGTAGGGGTAGGCGACCAAGGTGCCGAGGTCGTGACCCATGAGCTGCACCTGGCGGAAGCCCAGCTGATTGACGGCCTGGCGAATCCGCCGTGCGATGGTGACCTTGTCGAAGCCGCCGGCCGGTACGGTGGAGTCTCCCAGCCCCGGTAGGTCGAACGCGATCACGGTGTGGTCGCGGGCGAGCTCGGGCATGACTTTGCGCCACATCAACCACGTCTCAGGCCAGCCGTGCAGGAGCACGATGGCCGGGCCCGACCCGCCCTTGACGTAGTGGAGGGTGCCGCCTTCGACAGCGACCTTCCCGTGCCTGAAGCCGGGCGCGAAGAGCGCCGGACCCTCGGTGGGCTCCTTCGGCGTCCCACTCGCGTCGGCGCCGGCGGTCATGGTGAACAGGGCCACCAGGGCGACAAACGCGCTGATGGCGGCTCGCCCCAGTTTCCTGACACGTAGCCTTGGTCTCGGTGCTTGCACGGCAACGCGCGCGGTTGTTTCCTCTTGCGGCATATCCCGTTCCCTTTCCGAGCGCAGAGAACCACGTGACGATCCAGCTTTTGGCGGTAGGGGCCCACTTCCGCGATGCACCGATTACCGGTCGGCGCGCACGGCCATGCCAAGGCTGTGGATAGCAAAAGCTGTGGATAGCAGCGGAGGCGGTCGATCGCTCGGCGTCACGTGGTCGTGTGAATCCTGCACGATCGGAGATCATGCCGTCTTCTTCGATCGTGCTCTTTACCGAGCCTGCGGACTCACGACAGCGACTCGACAAGACGGCGGACTTCCCTCGCTGACGGGGAGGTGAAGCGAGCCGCGGCTGATCACTCACAACTCGGTCTCAGCGGGCCGAGGTGGAACCTTACTCCCCTTGGCGTGCGCCGTTCGGCTCGGGTGTGATGGGGCGTCGGCAGACATACGTCCGCGCGGGGGGCAGGTTCCGCCAGATGGTCCTGGTCGTCAGCACCTCGTCGAAGGCCGCGCCGAGCCGCCGGCGGAACCGCTTGCCCGGCCCGAACGGAGTGCCGGTCAGGTAGGCGATCGTGGTGAAGCTCCCGCCCGGCGCCAGCACCCTGGCGACCGCCTCGATGATCCGCCCCTGCGTCCGCTCGGGGATGAGCGTCCAGGGCAGCGCGCTCACCACCGCGTCCACTTCGCCCGCGCCGATGCGGGAGGCCAGCTCGGCGGCGTTCATGTGCAGCACCTCCAGCCACGGCCTGGTCGCCACCAGGTGATCGACCATCGCCCGATCGACCTCGACGGCGACGTAACGCGCGTCCTCCGGCAGCCGCGACCTTATGAGGCCGCTGATCGCGCCGGTCCCAGGGCCCAGCTCCAGCACGGTCGGGGCGCCCCTTCTCGGGACCACCTCGATCAGCTGGGTGGCCAGCATCTCAGAGGTGGGCGCGAACGCCCCGATCACCGCGGGCCTGCGCACGACCGCCTTCATGAAGACACCCAGATCAGCTCTCATGATCCGACACTAGGGACGCCACAGGGCGATCGGATCCTGCCTGACGCCGATCTCCGCCCTCCGCCCACTGGCCGGGCCGACCGGCCGATAAGCCAGAGTCCTCCTTCTGAAGGCGGACGGCGTTCGTCTCCACGACGGCCCGCCAGGCCCGTGCACTTCGGTGGCGATTCGCTACACCGAGCCCCTGGCCGAGGCCACCAAGCCCGGACGGGTTCAGCGTTCGCCCCAGCCCCAGTGCGTCAGCTCTCTGGTTCCTCGGAGCAACGAGGACCTCTCGGCGGCTCAATCGACGGGCTCGTCTCGGGTCGGAGACGTGCGGGATCTCAGCTGTCTAGCGCTGCTTGAGGCGGAGTGCTTCCTTGCGGGTCTCGGCCTGGATGGACCGCTCGCGCTCCAGCCACGCCGGGTTCTCCGCCTTCAGCGCGTCGATCTCAGCGGTGGTGAGCGGTCCGGTGATCCCGCCTCTGATCAGGCCGGAAATGGAGACCCCGAGCTTCGCCGCGACGACCTGCTTGGGGTGCGGGCCGTTGCGGCGCAGGTCAGCGAGCCAGGCGGGTGGCGTCGACTGCAACTTGTTCAGCTCGTCCCTGGAGACGACACCCGCCTGGAACTCGGCGGGAGTGGCCGAGAGGAGGACACCCAGCTTCTTGGCCGCGGTCTCGGGCTTCATTGTCTGGATGGTCTTCGGTTTGGGCGAGGTCATGGCGTCAAGCGTAGTCAGTCGGAACGGGTTTCCATGACATGGATACTCTGAGGAAGTGACTGATGGGGAGACCAAGGTGTTCCGGCTGGCGTACGTGCCTGGGGTGACACCCGCGAAATGGGTCAACATCTGGTCCGAGAGGATGCCCGGTGTGCCGATCACCCTGGTCGCGGTTCCCGCCGCCGAGGTGGTGGGCCTCCTTCGGGACGGCGGCGCCGACGCCGGACTTGTCAGGCTGCCGGTCGACCGGGACGGGCTCAGCGTGATTCCTCTCTACGTGGAGACCACGGTGGTCGTGGTGCCCAAGGATCACGCGGTGGCCGCCGCCGATGAGGTGACCATCGCCGACCTGACCGACGACGAGGTGCTCCATCCTCTGGACGACACCATCGAGTGGACGGTCCGGCCCGGGCTGCCCGCGTTCACACGCCCGGCCACAACGGCGAACGCGGTCGAGCTGGTAGCGGCCGGCACTGGGCTTCTCCTGGTTCCGCAGTCGCTGGCACGCCTGCACCACCGCAGGGATCTCACTTACCGGCCGGTGCTGGACGCGCCGCAGTCTGGGGTCGCGCTGGCCTGGCCGACGGACGCGACCACTGACCTGGTGGAGGATTTCATCGGCATCGTCCGCGGCCGGACAGTGAACAGCTCGCGGGGCCGTACCCCCGCCTCCCCTGCGGAGAAACCGGCGCAGCGGCAGGCACAAAAGCCCGCAAAGAATGGCTCCGGCCGCCGGGCCGGGCCGGCCAGCCGTAAAAGGAGGGGCTACCGGCCCCGGTGACCAGGGGCCCCGATCGGTTTTACCGCGGACCGCTGTTCTCGCCTGCGTCATGCGCGACAATCTCGCCCGAAAGCCGAACCCTCCCACGAGCAGCAGCGTCCTAACATCATGCTCAAGACGATCACCGTCGTGGCCTCGCTACTGGCGCTCACCGCCACAGCCACCCCCGTTCTCGCCGCAAGCGGCGAGATCCCCCGAGCCTTCCTGCTCTACGAGCACAAGACCATCGGCGAACAGGACCCTGAGGACTACTGGTGGGTCGACGGCAAGCGCGCGCAGTGGTTCGCCGTCAGCCCGTGCAGGGGCAGCCGCGTGGACGGCGTGCGCGGCGACCCGAAGGTAGGCAGGACGGGCCGGGTGGCGGCCAGGACGGTCGAGCGCAGCTGGCAGGAGACCACGGGGCTGAAGGAGCAGGTCATTCTGTACTCCACGCCCGCCATGGCCAGGCGCGCCCTGCGGGAGTTCAAGGCAGCGTGGAAGCGCTGCGGCCACCGCAAGGGGTTCACCCGGACGCTGACCAGGGTGAGCGTGGGTGAGGAGAGCTGGCGGACCTTCACCACGAGGGACGGCGGGATCGAGGACGACGACGCGATCATCGCGCGCACCGCGAACGCGGTGTACGTCTACCTCCGCCGGCCGACCAGGACGAGCGTCAAGCCACTCCTCAGGGACGCCCGAGCCATGGCGGCCAAGATCTGTGACATCGCAGACTGCTGAGTCATTGAGCGGAGACCTTGGATGGGCCGTTAGCAGGCCGATGACAGAAGGCGTGGGCCTTGATCCGGTTTCCCGCAGGTCTCCACGGTTTGAGGGGATTGACATGTCCCTGGCTCCCCCTGGGGAACAGTGAGTCACCGCCCCGTCGGGCATGCAACGGCAGCCAGGCGGCCGATTCCATCGGCCGCCTGGCCACACGACGGCGCCTGTCCCGGGCTGAGGACTGACAAGGGATCGCCGTGTACGTCGAAAGTCCTTACCCAATGTCGAAGAAGTCGAGCACCTCCAGCTTCTTGACGAGGCGCTGCTGGTCGTCCTCATCGTCGTCCTCGAAATCGTCGTCGAACACGACGGCCTGGGCGACCGGGCCCCGGTCGGCCGAGCCAGAAGCGGTGGCGGCCTGTGCGGTAGCGGCTCCGCTCACCGACATCAGACCTGCCGCGGCAACGGCGAACAGGGAAACGAGCATGGACGCGAGCCAACGCATGATGACTCCTTTCAGTGATGGTTCGACTACTTTCTGTAGCCATACCGCTCATCCCCCGCCAATGCCGCCTCAAACTGCAGGAAACGTTCAGCCTGTGCGATAAACACATAGACCATTTCAACCGGTTCAACCGGACGCTCGGCTCACACAGCGGGGGTGACACCCGGCGAGCCCGAGTGCAGACCTCATGCAGCGGATGGGACACGACTCCGTACGCGCGGCACTGATCTACCAGCACAGCACGGCGGAGGCCGACCGCAAGATCGACGACGCGATGAACGCCATGATCAACAAGGACACCCCGGACGACGATGACAGACCCTCGGGAGTGCTCGCCCGCGTGAGCTAATGGCACGCTAATGACACGAAGCCCGTTTCCTTGATCGGAAACGGGGCTTCTGGCTGGTGGGCGGTACTGGTATCGAACCAGTGACCCCTCGCTTGTAAGGCACACTCGGAGGGGTCTCGATCAGGCCCTATCCTGCTGCTGACCTGCACATGTGGTCCACGCTCGCCCACCAGAGTCCATGGCGGTCCGGGGCGATTGTCACCCAGTTAGTCACTCAGAATCTGAGGCGCGGTCTGGGTTTGCCGCCACACATCGCGGCCGTTGCTCCACAACTCGAAGGCGTGGTACGCGAACCGGTCGAAGAGGCCGTCGTCCTGGTACCGGCGCAGGTGCAGCATCGGCGAGTCATGCCCCACGAGCTTGGCCAGATGCGGAGTGACAAGCATCTCCGAGTCGAACCGGAAGACGCTCATGGCGATGTGCTCGTCGCCGTACCTGGCCTCGACTCCCGGGACATCGCGTAGCTGCTCGATCTCCGACAGCGTGATCCGGATGCGCGTGGAGACGGTCAGGGGGACGTTCTCCACTTCCTCACGTCGACGGGTGACGTCGCTCTCCGGGTCGCCGACCAGGAACCGGATCTTGCACCCCTGCTGAGCCTTCCGCTTGAGGACCTTGGCCAGGTTGGGGTGTTCCAGCCACAGGAAGTAATTGATGAAACCGGCAAAGACGATCTCGTTCCGTGCCGCGTTGATGAGATTCCGCCAGATCGATTTCGGGCATGCGGAACGATACGGGTAAACGGTCATAACTTCTCGGTCCGGCCCGGTTTTAACCGTATTGCGAATAACGTCTGGCCATAACACGGCTGTTTCAACTCCTAGCGCCTCTGCGGCGGACCACTGGTGTCGAAGGTGCGGTACGCGAGTCTCGTCCTGCAGCCAGCGTTCTACCGTCTTGACATCCACCCCACACCGCTCCGCCAGCCTTTGGCTGGTGACCTGCGCATCGAGCATGGCACGGCGTAGGGCGACAAACTCTGAGCCCCCGCCGACAGACGTCTGTCCTGTCCCGGGACACGCTTGACAGTGGACTCCCAAGACATGCTAGACACTGGTGCCGTGTTCCAGCGTCTCGTGATGCGTTGTTTGCACGCGGCACGTTTCGGGGGCGGGAATGACGCGCTGGTCGATAACGCGACGAGCGGCCGCAGTACTGACGTCGGCGCGTTAGAACCGGAACCGCACGATGCGGGTGGACCGTTTCATGCCCGGCAGCAGGTTCATGAAGCGGTACATGCGGCGTATATTCGCGGGCGCCTTGGCCATCAGCACCGGTGAGTCGTTCATCGGCGCCTCGTCGACGTATTCGAGCCGCGGGTGCCAATCGGCCAGCGCGGCAGGGTCGTTGAAGCCGCAGTGGAACTGTGCGTCGTATTTGCGCAGCGAGGGGTCCCATTTCGAGGTTCGCCACGCCCAGACCGGCACCGTGTCGAACTGTATTTGGCCGGCGGGGAAGGCGTCGACGACGCTGGTCAGCAGCCGCCGGACGTCGGTCTCGGCCAGGTAGGGCACCAGCCCCTCGGCGATCATCAGCACCGGTCGACCGCGGGGGATGCGTTCCAGCCAGGTCAGGTCGGTAACGCTGGAGTCGATCAGGGTGTAGTGCTCGCGCGGCGGCAGGAATTGTTGCCGCAGTTCGATGACGGACGGGTAGTCCAGGTCGTACCAGTCGACGGTGGCGGGCGGGTCGATCCGGTACACCCGGGCGTCGAGGCCACAGCCCAGGTGCAGCACCACCGCGTCGGGGTGGTCGGCGAGGAAGCTTCGGGCCCAGTCATCGTGGGCCTTGGCGCGCACCACGGCGGCGAGGCCCATCTGGCTGGTGCCGAATCTGCGGTTGTCGTAGTCGGGGTCGAGGCGGCGCATCGCCTGCTCAGCGTATTCGTCGCCGAGGATCGGGTCCGGCAGTCGGTTGTCCAGTGCTTTGGCCCTGAGGACGGGGCTGAGGGTCTTCTGCACTCCGACGAGTTCAGTGTCCTTCACGACAACGACATTACTCGCATTTCACGAATTTCGTGAAGTCCATGAATAGCTTTAAACTGTTGAGGCCACGACGAGGAAGGGAGCTTCGGTGACGCGAGCGGACGAGGGCGCCATCGCCGTCTTCCGGGAACGGTTCGCGCAGATCATGGTCGAATACGGCATGCCCCGGATGGCCTCGCGCGTGTACGCCGCGCTGCTGGTCACCGACTCCGGCAAGCTGTCGGCCGCCGAGCTCGCCGAGCAACTGGAGGTCGGCGCGTCGGCGATCTCGGGGGCGGTCAAATACCTGGTGCAGGTGCGGCTGGTCGAACGCGGCCGCGAACCCGGCACCCGGCACGACTTCTGCCGGATCCACGAGCACACCTGGAGCCACTTCGTCAGCCAGTCCGACCCGATGCTGGCCCGGGTGCAGGTCGGCGCCGACGAGGGCACCGCACTCCTGGGTCTCGACTCCCCCGCCGGGCGGCGGCTGGACGAGACCCGCCGGTTCTTCGCGTTCATACGCGAGGAGATCAACCGGTCGATGGCGAAGTGGCGGCGGCTCCAGGAGGCTGAACGCGAGGCCGGCCAGACGGCGAGCAGGATCTTGCCAAGGTAGCCGCCTGGCCTCCAGCAGCCGGTGGGCCTCGGCGGCCTGGTCGAGCGGCAGCCGGTGCACGATCACGGGTTTGCCCCAGCCCGCGGCCGGCCGCTGCGGGTCGCCCTGGGACACCTCCACCCCCGCAGGATGCGCACCGTGCACGGCAGCGGTACCACCCTGGCCATCCGGCTGCCCGACGACGTCCGCATCGTCCGGCGCACCACGACTCAGAACGTCCGCAACATCAAAGCCGCGGCCCAACCCAGGGAAGGTGACCTAGTTGATCTCTAGGCGGGCCGGTGCGTCGCGGATGGCGGCGGTGTGCCCTCGGTGCCACATGCTGCGGCGGTGGATGATCGGGTGGCCGGGCCGGACGCTGACCATGATCGCGAGGTCTCGGTTGGCAGTGCTCTTCTCTCTGGTGAAGAGCGGGGTCTCTGGTTCGCGGTCGCGTTGGGCGAGGTCCCAGCCGAAGGCTTGGACGTCGGCGTGGTTGCCGGGGGCGGCGAGGTCGGGCCGGTTGCGGTCGGCAATGAGGATGGTTCGGCGTTCGGGCATGGGACGGACGAAGGAGCGTTCGATCAGTAGGCCGTCGAGTTCCTCGGGTGCGTGGTAGTCGTAGCCGGACAGTTCTCCGTCGGGGAATGTGATCCTGCTCTGTAGCTCGGGGCTGAGGATTCCGCCGTCGAAGATGAACAGGATCTTGTCGCCTTCCTTGGGGTGTGGTGCCCAGTCGACGACGAGTAGGTCCCCGATGCGTGGCTGGATGCCGAGTTCCTCCTGAACTTCGCGCACGCACGCTTGGAACGGCTGAAAGATCTCATACAGCGGATGGGACACGACTCCGTACGCGCCGCGCTGATCTACCAGCACAGCACAGCGGAAGCAGACCGCAAGATCGCCGACGCGATTGAACGCCATGATCATCGAGGACAACCCGGACGACGATGACGGACCTCGGGAGTGCTCCCCGCATGGGCTAATGGCACGCTAATGGCACGAAGCCCCGTTTCCTTGATCGGAAACGGGGCTTCTGGCTGGTGGGCGGTACTGGTATCGAACCAGTGACCCCTCGCTTGTAAGGCGAGTGCTCTACCGCTGAGCTAACCGCCCCTGATCGGCACTACACCTTACGACACCAACGGCTCCGATCGCACATCCAGCGCCCAGCCCGGGCCCAGTTCGGGGCGGCCTGCTGCGCGCCAGCCCAGGAGGGAGGCGCCGAGCATGCCGGCGTCCACGCCGAGGGCCGCCGGGATCAGCGGCGGGGCGGAGCGGAAGGCGAGGCGTTTGACGAGGCGGGTACGGACCGGATCGAAGAGGGCGGGGCCCGCCTCCGCCAGCCCGCCACCCAGGACGATCATGGTGGGGTCCATGAGGAGGGTGTACGTGGCGAGCGCCAGAGACAGGGCCTCCACGGCCTCGTCCCAGATCTCTATCGCCACGGGGTCGTCGGAGGAGACGACCTGTTCCGCACGGACGTTCTCGAGGCCCGCTCGGAGGCTGTAGCGGCGGCCGACCGAGGCGGCCGACGCGTAGGTCTCCAGGCAGCCGAACTGGCCGCAGGCGCACTGCTCGCCGTCGGGGAAGACCGGGATATGACCGATCTCGCCGCCCCAGCCCGAGGCGCCGCCGTACGGCTCGCCGGCGACGATCATGGCTCCGGCGATGCCGGTGCCGATGGGGAGGAAGAGGAAGTCCTGGACGCCTCTGCCCGCGCCCATGACGCTCTCCGCCAGCCCGCCCGTGCGCACGTCGTGGCCGAGCATGACCGGGACGTCCAGGGACGTGAAGTCCGTCGCCGGGACGTCTCGCCAGCCGAGGTTCGCCGCGTAGACGGCCATGTCGGCCGAGACCAGGCCGGGGACGGCGAGGCCCACGCCGGCCGGGACGCCTTCACCGGAGGCGGCGAGGTGGCTGATGAAGTCGCGGATGGCGGCGACGACCGCGTCCGGGCCCTCGGTGCGAGGGGTGGGACGGCGCTCGCTCAGCAGCACGGCGCCGGACTCGGTGACCAGGCCGCCCTTCATGGACGTCCCACCGACGTCGAGTGCGACGACGAACGAACTCTTTGCGGACACGGAAGGAGACGATAGCGCAGCTCACTGAATGTCCGGAAAGATGAGCTCCAGGATTCCTCGCCGCCCTGCAGGGGCTCAGGCGCGTCCGAGGACGCGGTTGAGCGCCGCCTCCACCTCTGCGGACAGCCCCGGCGGGGCGCAGGGAGTGACGAACGCGTCGGCCCGCGCCTGGCGCACCGACCCGCAGGCCCGGCACTCCACCTCACCGAGGCGGCAGATCAGCGAGGTGGACGCGCAGGTACCGCAGGTGTCGAGGTCGAGGTCGTGCAGCCGTTGACAGTCCGGGCAGATGAGCACCTGCGCCTCGTGACGGACCCCGCGCTTCCAGGGGCTCGCGCCACGGACCGGGTCGGTCTGCCGGGCCCCGCAGCGGTAGCAGGGCATCGCTTCCTCCGATGTCAAGAAATGTCGGCGAGTGCCTTGATGTAGTCGGCGACGTCGCGCGCCTGGCCGATCGGATTGACCACCGACCACCGGATCACGCCCTCGCCGTCGATGACGAAGGTCCCCCGCTTCGCGAACCCCTTCGTCTCGTCGAACACACCGTACGCCCGCGCGACCTGTCCGTGTGGCCAGAAATCGGAGAGCAGCGGGAACGCGTAACCCTCCTGGTCCGCCCAGGCACGGTGAGTGAACATGGAGTCGACGGACACGGTGAGGAGCTGCGCGTCGGCGTCGAATGCGCGCAGCGCCGACAACTCGCCGTGGCAGACCCCGCTGAAGGCGAGCGGGTAGAAGACCAGCACGACCTTCCTCCCCCGAAAGCTGGAGAGCATCACCGGAGTGCCGTGCTGGTCCTGGAGTTCGAAGTCTGGAGCTAGGGCGCCGACCTCGGCAGAACGTTCGTTCACGCCTGTCATCCTGCCGCATGGCAGGCGCTCTGGCTCCCTAGCGTCTCCCTAGCGTCGGCCCTTCGGCGAGACGAGCCTGGTTCCGGACCAGTCTGGAGCGGCGGAGATGCTGCTGGTCTGCGAAAGACCTGCGGTAGTGGCATCCTCCCCGATGTCGCTCGGCTCCACGTGGCCGTCGCGCCCGGCCTTGGGAGTCAGCAGCCAGATCTGGCCGCCTTCGGCGAGTGATCGCATGGCGTCGCTGAGGACGTCGAAGAGGTCACCGTCGCCGTCGCGCCACCACATCAGCACCACATCGACGACGTCGTCGGTCTCCTCGTCCAGCAGTTCGTTACCGGTCAGGTCCTCGATGGAGTCGCGAAGCTCGTCGTCGACGTCCTCGTCCCAACCGATCTCCTGCACCACCTGACCCGGCTTCAGGCCGAGTCGTTCGGCCAGGCCGCGCTCGCCCTGCGCCTGACCCGCGGTCGCGCTCACGTTTATCCCTCCTGCTTGAGTGGCCCCGCATATGCGGTTTATCGCTTCGGGACAGTCCACACGCTGTGACCCTCAGTCGTCAACGGTCGCCACGGGTACGGCCGTAGTCAGCCAGAATCAATCCGACAAAAACGACAGACGAACCTGACGTTGCGGGTTGTCGACATTCAGGTCGACCAGCGCGATCGACTGCCACGTGCCCAGCGCCAGCCTGCCGCCCAGAACCGGGACGGTCGCGTACGGCGGGATGAACGCGGGCATGACGTGTGACCTGCCGTGACCACGCGAACCGTGTGCGTGACGCCACCTGTCGTCGGCGGGCAGCAGATCGCGCAGCGCGGCGAGCGTGTCGTCGTCGCTTCCCGACCCCAGCTCGATCAGCGCCACGCCCGCCGTCGCGTGCGGGACGAAGACGTGCAGCAGCCCGTCTCCCTCCTGAGCCCGCACGAACTCGGCGCATTCCGAGGTGATGTCGTGCACCGTCTCTCGTGAGCCCGTGGCCACGGAGATGATCTGAGATCTCACACACAGATTCTACTGAGGCACAACGACCGCATCAGGGCCGGGAAACACCAGCCCGGTGTGCCCGTCGTCGAAGCGCACGATGTACGGAGGCCCGCCGTCCACGCCGTGGACCTCGATGATCACCCCGCCCCGATCCCTCTCCCCAACGGTGTTCCCGTGCACAAGGAGCCGGTCGCCTACCGTCGCGTTCATACTCACCACATTGGTACGGCCGGGAACGCAGGAAAAGGGGCAACTTCCTCCCCTCCGTGCGGGGAGGGCGAATGATGACCCAAACGTTACACGCCGCTCACGCGATGGCGCCGGGTCACGGGTGCCGCGACGCGCTTGCATGGGCAGGAGTGGCCCGATGGGGATGGCGGGGCTCAGTGGGCGAGGCCCTGGCAGCCCCACAGGAGGCACCTCCGAGGAGGACGGTTAGACTCGCGCGGCATGTCTGCCGACGTGGGCGCCAATGTCCCTCTTCGCGGCACTGTGGGAAATTTCGTAGCTTTTCCCCGCTTGTTAAATTGGCGGTGAGATGTAACCTTTGGTGTCGATTCGTCCGACCATCGGTGGTCTAGGCCACCGGTAACGGCCCTG
This sequence comes from Nonomuraea sp. NPDC005983, assembly GCF_040614375.1. Classification (NCBI taxonomy): domain Bacteria; kingdom Bacillati; phylum Actinomycetota; class Actinomycetes; order Streptosporangiales; family Streptosporangiaceae; genus Nonomuraea; species Nonomuraea sp. NPDC005983. The sequence goes on along the minus strand of NZ_JBEXUP010000045.1, from coordinate 20,762 downwards.
CCAGCAGGGACACCGTGGTTACCCGCCAGTAGAGATGCACTTTCTACCGCGAGCGACCAGGATGGAAGGCGACCCAGACCAGACATCAGTCATCCTCGGAAGGCGAGACCCAGTGGCTTCCGGACGCCAGCGTTTCTCGATCATCAGCGACGGCCTACCCAGCCAGCTGCCTGATGTCGACCCCAGTGAGACCAACGAGTGGCTCGAATCCCTCGACAACGTCGTCAAGACGGAGGGCCGCACCAGGGCCCGCTACCTGATGCTCCGCATGCTGGAGCGGGCCCGCGAGCACCAGGTCGGCGTGCCGGGCCTGCGCAGCACCGACTACATCAACACGATCCCGCCGGAGCGGGAGCCCTGGTTCCCCGGCGACGAGCACGTCGAGCGGCGCATCCGGGCCTACATCCGGTGGAACGCGGCGATCATGGTGTCCCGCGCGAACGCCCGCACCAACGTGGGCGGCCACATCGCGACCTACGCCTCGGCCGCCTCGCTGTACGAGGTGGGCTTCAACCACTTCTTCCGCGGCAAGGACCACGGCGAGTCGGGTGACCAGGTCTTCTTCCAGGGTCACGCCGCGCCGGGCATCTACGCCCGCGCCTACCTTGAGGGGCGCCTCAACGAGGCCCAGCTCGACGCGTTCCGCCAGGAGCTGTCGCACGGCTTCCACGGCCTGCCCTCCTACCCGCACCCGCGGCTCATGCCCGACTTCTGGGAATTCCCGACCGTCTCGATGGGTCTGGGCCCGATCGGCGCGATCTACCAGGCGCGGTTCAACCGCTACCTGCTCAACCGCCAGATCAAGGACACCAGCCGCAGCCACGTCTGGGCCTTCCTCGGCGACGGCGAGATGGACGAGCCCGAGTCGCTCGGCGCGATCGGCCTGGCCGCCCGCGAGGAGCTCGACAACCTGACCTTCGTCATCAACTGCAACCTGCAGCGGCTCGACGGCCCGGTACGCGGCAACGGCAAGATCATCCAGGAGCTCGAGTCGTACTTCCGCGGCGCGGGCTGGAACGTGATCAAGGTCGTCTGGGGCCGCGACTGGGACCCGCTCCTCGCGGCCGACGTCGACGGCGTCCTGGTCAACCAGATGAACACCACCCCCGACGGGCAGTTCCAGACCTACTCGGTCGAGTCGGGCGGCTACATCCGCGACAACTTCTTCGGCGGCGACCCACGCCTGCGCAAGATGGTCGAGCACCTGACCGACGACGACATCCGCAAGCTGTCGCGCGGCGGCCACGACTACCGCAAGGTCTACGCGGCGTTCAAGGCGGCCCGCGAGCACGTCGGCCAGCCGACGGTCATCCTGGCGCAGACCATCAAGGGCTGGACCCTCGGCAAGGACTTCGAGGCCCGCAACGCCACCCACCAGATGAAGAAGCTCAGCAAGGCCGAGCTGAAGGAGTTCCGCGACCGGCTGTACCTGCCGATCCCCGACTCCGCGCTCGAGGGTGACCTGCCGCCGTACTTCCACCCGGGCGAGAACGACCCCGAGATCGAGTACATGAAGGAGCGGCGGGCGGCGCTGGGCGGCGTGCTGCCCAAGCGGGTCGTCCGCGCCAAGCCGGTCAAGCTGCCCGGCGACGACGTCTACAAGACGTTCGGCAAGGGCTCGGGCAAGCAGCAGGTCGCCACCACGATGGCGTTCGTCCGCCTGCTGAAGGACCTCATGCGCGACAAGGAGATCGGCCACCGGTTCGTGCCGATCATCCCTGACGAGGCCCGCACGTTCGGCCTCGACGCGATGTTCCCCACGGCGAAGATCTACTCGCCGCACGGCCAGACCTACGAGGCCGTCGACAGGGAGCTGCTGCTGTCGTACAAGGAGTCCACCGAGGGCCAGATCCTGCACGAGGGCATCAGCGAGTCGGGCTCGATGGCCTCGGCGATCGCCGTGGGCACGTCGTACGCCACGCACGGCGAGCACATGATCCCGATCTACATCTTCTACTCGATGTTCGGCTGGCAGCGCACCGGCGACCAGATGTGGCAGATGGGCGACCAGATGGGCCGCGGCTTCCTGCTGGGCGCCACCGCGGGTCGCACCACGCTGAACGGCGAGGGCCTGCAGCACGAGGACGGCCACACGCCGCTCATCGCCTCGACCAACCCCGCCGCGGTCTCCTACGACCCGTCGTGGGCGTTCGAGGTGGCGCACATCGTCAAGGACGGCGTGCGCCGGATGTACGGCGAGCAGCCGGAAGACGTCTTCTACTACCTGACGGTCTACAACGAGCCCTACCTCCAGCCGGCCGAGCCGGCGGACATCGACGTCGAGGGCCTGCTCAAGGGCCTGTACAAGTTCGCCGCCGGGCCGCAGACGCAGGGGCCGAAGGCCAACATCCTGTCGTCGGGCGTGGCCGGGCCGTGGGCGATGGAGGCGCAGCGGCTGCTGGCCGAGGAGTGGGGTGTGTCGGCCGACGTATGGTCGGCGACGTCCTGGTCCGAGCTGCGCCGCGAGGCCCTGGCGTGCGAGGAGCACAACCTGCTCAACCCCGACGCCGACCAGCGCGTGCCGTACGTGACGCGGGTCCTGTCCGGGGCGCAGGGGCCGTTCGTGGGCGTTAGCGACTACATGAAGGCCGTCCAGGACCAGATCGCGCAGTGGGTGCCGGGCGACTGGTCCTCGCTGGGCACCGACGGGTTCGGCCTGTCCGACACCCGCTCGGCGCTGCGCCGGCACTTCCACGTCGACGCCGCGTCGATCACGCTGGCCGTGCTGACCCAGCTCGTGAAGCGGGGCGAGCTCGACGGCGAGGTGCTGCGTGAGGCGATCGCCCGCTACCACCTGAAGAACGGTGTCACCGAGGCCGGTGGCGCGGAGAGCAACGACACCCAGTCGATGGGGGTCTGAGGCAGCAGATCGGCGCCCCCGCGAAATCTCTTTCGCGGGGGCGCCGCCGCGCCCGCGCGGTCCTACGGAAAGCGCCTGCACGGGGCACGCGCGCCACTGTCCCCATGGGTGACGGTGGCGCGTATTGTGGGCACTACTTCCCCCTGAAACACTTCGAGGGGGATGTTGTATGCGCCATGTCCTTGCCGCCGTCACCGTGATCGCGGCAGCTGTCTCCGCTTGCGCCAGCGCACCGGCCGCGCCCGACGCCGACCCGGAAGGCGCCGTCACCGCCAAGCCGGTCGCCTGGGGCCCCTGCACGGATATCAGGCGTCCGCAGGGCGCGACGCCGGCTCAGGCGGACCCCACGGTCAGGTGCGGCAAGGTGACCGTCCCTCTCGACTACTCCAAGCCGAACGGCGACACGATCGACCTGGCGCTCATCAAGCTCTCCGCCACCCACCCGAACAATCGGATCGGGTCGCTGGTGTTCAACTTCGGCGGGCCTGGCGCGTCCGGCGTCGACACCCTCGACCAGGCGTCCAAGGCGTTCGGCGTGCTGCGCACCCGCTACGACCTGGTCAGCTTCGACCCGCGCGGAGTCCAGCGCAGCGCGGGCGTGCGTTGTGGCACCAACGCGGAGATGGACGCGTACGCGGCGCTCAACACCCTGCCCATCAACGCGGAGACCCGCGCGAAGGGCAGGGCGGCCAACCAGCAGTTCGCGCAGCAGTGCGAGCGTGACGCGGGCAAGGTCCTGCCGTACGTCGGCACCATCAACGCGGCCCGCGACATGGACCGCATCCGCCAGGCGGTCGGCGACCCCAAGCTCAACTACTTCGGCATGTCGTACGGGACGCAGCTCGGCGCGGTCTACGCCACCGAGTACCCCGAGAACGTCGGCCGGATGGTGCTCGACGCGCCGCTCGACCCGACGGTCGACTTCGAGCAGCGCGCGATCGCCCAGACGAGAGGCTTCCAGCAGGCCTACGAGAGCTTCCTGAGGTGGTGCGTCAAGGAGGGCTGCGACCTCGGTGCCAACGCGAAGGCGGCCGACGACAACATCGAGAAGCTGCTGCACCAGCTCGCCGCCAAGTCGCTGCCGGTCAACGGCCGCCAGCTCACCCAGGGGCTGGCCTCCACGGCGATCGCCGCGGCGCTGTACTCCGACCTGACCTGGCCGTTCCTGGAGACCGCCCTCTCGCACGCGATGAAAAACGGCAAGGGCGGGGGGCTGATGTACCTGGCCGACACCTACACCGGCCGCAACCCGGACGGCACGTACTCCACGCAGCTCTCCAGCTTCCCGGCGATCACCTGCGTGGACAGCACCGAGCGGCCGGACGAGGCGCTGCTGCGGCGCACCGAGGCCACCGCGCTGAAGATCTCGCCGCTGTTCGGCAGCGAGGGCCCGGGCGGGCTCTGCCGGTTCTGGCCGGCCGGGGGCAGCGACCAGGCCCGGCACGTGGACGCGACGGGGTCGAAGCCGATCGTGGTCGTCGGCGGCAAGGGCGACCCGGCCACGCCGTACCAGTGGGCGCCCAAGCTGACCGCGCAGCTCAAGACCGCCACGCTGGTGACGTACGAGGGCGAGGGGCACGGCGCGTACACCTCGGGCAACAAGTGCGTGACCGGCGTGGTGAACACCTACCTGCTCAACGGGAAGGTGCCCGTGAAGGGCACCACCTGCGCCGCCACCTGATCTAGTGTCGGTCGGATGACGGACTACTGTGAGCAAGTCGAGACGGAGGCCGCGCGCCTCGTCGAGCTGGCCACCGGCGCCGACCCCGCGACGCCGGTGCCCGCCTGCCCCGGCTGGACGTTCGCCGACCTGGTCACCCACGTCGGCACGACGCACCGGTGGGTGCGGCACATCCTGACCACCAGGACGCGTGCGCGCATCTGGCCGCGCGACGTGCCCAACGGCCTGGCGCCCGGCCAGAGCGGCGACCCGGCCTGGCTCGCGGCCGGCACCGCGGACCTCCTGGCCGCGTTCCGCGCCACCGAACCCGACACGCCGCTGTGGAGCTGGGGCAAGGACCAGCACGCCGAATTCTGGGCCCGCCGGATGCTCTTCGAGCTGGTGATCCACCGGGCCGACGCCGAACTGGCGCTCGGCCTGGAACCGGTCATCCCACAGGCGGCGGCGCTCGACGGCATCGAGGAGTTCCTCGACAACCTCCCGTACGCGGGCTGGGTCACCAAACGCCTGGCAGAGCTGGGCGCCGAGGGGGCCACGATCCACCTCCACGCCACCGACTCGCCAGGCGAGTGGACGATCACCCAGGGCCCCGCGGGCAGGATCGCCTGGGAGCCGGGCCACGCCAAGGGCGACGCGGCCGTCCGAGGCTCGGCCGGCGACCTGCTGCTCCTGCTGTACGGCAGGCGCAGCCCCGACGCGCTCGCCGTCTTCGGCGACCGCGCCTGGCTGGACCGCTGGCTGGCCACGGCCAACTTCTGAGCCCTGGACGCGCCGCCACTCGGCGGTCGGCGGCGTGCCCAGGGCCAGGGTGGCCACTCGCCGGGAGCGGCCCGTACGCGGAACCGGGTCGGCGGGGAAGGTGCCTCACCGGCCTGCGACGATCATCATCTCCTGTTCAAGATCCCGATCGCGGGCGAAGGCGCTGCCGCCCGCCGCTCTCACATTTCTCGAACAAAGAAACGATCTAACGAGTGAGCGACAACCCTATGTCGGTGTTTTCGACTGACTAGTCGAGCAGCGTGCCGTGGACGACCATCTCCGGCACCTCGGTGGCGAACCCTTCGAGCGGGCGGTCGGGGCAGCGCTCGGCGGTGACGGTGGCCGAGGCGATGCGGTCGAGGCGGAAGACGCGGACGTCGTCGCGGAGCCGGCACCAGGCGACCAGGTACCAGAAGCCGCCGCGCCCGCCCAGGAACACGCCCGGCTCGACGTCGCGCGAGGTCAGCGCGCCCTTGGCGTCGGCGTAGTCGAGCCTGAGCACACGGCGGCGCAGCAGCGCCTCCTCGATCGTGCGCGAGATGCCCTCGGCGCCGAGCGGGTTGATGCGGGCGTGGTCAGGCGGCAGGCTGACCAGCTGGACCCGGCGGGCCAGCTCTTTGGCCAGCTCGCCCTCCGGCCCAGGCATGGCGGCGACGACCTTGCGTAACGCGCTGCGGGCCTGCCTGCCGAAGGGCTGGTCGCCGGCCTGGCTGAGCGCCACGGCGATCGCGACGGCCTCGGCGGGGGTGAAGTTGAGCGGCGGCAGCGACATCTTCTTGTCGATGGCGTAACCGCCCCTGCGCCCCGGCTCGGCGTAGATCGGCACCCCCGACTCCTGCAGCGCGGCGAGGTCGCGCTCGATCGTGCGCACGCTCACCTCGAACCGCTTGGCGAGCTCGCGGGCGGATCGACAGCGTGGGGAGATCGCGCGCAGGTCCTCGACGAGCGCGTAGAGCCGGTCGGTACGGTTCACAAGCGCGACGCTACGCGCCGACACCGACAATCACCGGCCAGGGACGGCCCGGGGAAAGCCTTCCCTCACCCCGTGGCCACAGGCGTCTCACGCAAGGGTCATCAGGCCGGATCGACGCCGCCGGTCTCGGGTCCAGGCCGGACGGGCGCCGACAGCGTCTCACGTCCTCGCCGGACGGGCGCCAGCAGCGTCTCACGTCCTCGCCGGACGGGCGCCAGCAGCGTCTCACGTCCTCGCCGGGTCCTCGCCCGTCCAGGCCAGGAGGTCGGCGAGCGGCCAGGTGTTGACGATCCGGTCGGCCTCGATGCCGCACCGGGCGGCCCGCTCGCAGCCGAAACGCTGCCAGTCGAGCTGCCCGGGCGCGTGCGCGTCGGAGTCGATCGAGAACAGGCAGCCGCTCTCGTACGCCTGGCGCATCAGCCGCTTGGGCGGGTCGAGCCTGTCGGGCCTGGAATTGATCTCGACGGCCACCCCGAACCGGCGGCACGCCTCGAACACCAGCTCGGCGTCGAACTCCGACTCGGGCCTGCGCCCGCCCCGCGCGGTGCCGGCCTGGACGATCCGCCCGGTGCAGTGGCCGAGGACGTCCACGTGCGGGTTGGCGATGGCGGTCACCATCCGGCGGGTCATCTCGTAGCGGTTCATGCGCAGCTTGGAGTGGACGCTCGCCACGACCACGTCGAGCCGTTCCAGCAGCTCGGGCTCCTGGTCGAGGGTGCCGTCGAGGTTGACGTCCACCTCGATGCCGGTCAGGATCCTGAACGGCGCGAGCCGCTCGTTCAGCCTGGCGACCTCGTCGAGCTGCCTCTTCAGCTTGGCTGCCGACAGACCGCGGGCGACGGTCAGCCGGGGCGAGTGGTCGGTCAGAGCCAGGTACTCGTGGCCGAGCCCCCTGGCCGCCTCGGCCATCTCCTCGATCGGCGAGCCGCCGTCGGACCAGTCGGAGTGGCTGTGCAGGTCGCCCTTGAGCGCCGCCCGCAGCGCGGCGCTCTCCTCGTCCAGGTCGGTGCCCTCGGTGGCGCGCAGCCTGCGCAGGTACGTCGGGACCTGCCCGTCGAGCGCCTCGGTGATCGCCAGCGCGGTGACCTTGCCGATGCCGGGCAGCTGCCCCAGGCCGCCCGAGCGGGCGAGCCGGGCGAGTTCGTCGTCCGGCAGGTCGGCGACGACGGAGGCGGCGCGCCGGAAGGCCCGTACGCGGTACGTCGGCTCCGCCGCCCGCTCCAGGAGGAAGGCGATCTCACGCAACGCCTCAACAGGGGTCATGTGGCAATTCCTACCCTAGTCATGGGCAACTCCGTGTATGGAGATGCCAGGACGGGACCGCTAGGCTGATCGGCCAATGAAGGCAGGAGCTTATGGGGCAAATGTCGCCAACGGTGCCACCCTCACCACCGCGGTCGAAATCGTCCAGGGTGATCACGCTGACCATCGTCGGCCTCGTGTCGGTCCTGCTGACCGGCTGCGCCGCGGATGACGAAGAGGTCACGGCCGACTGCATCGACACCACCACCCAGCTGCCCGACGGCACCTACGAGGTCGTGGACGACTCCTACTGCGAGGATGACGCCGCCTACGCGTACGGCGATGACGATGACGACGATGGTGGCGGTAGCGGCAACAACCACTACTTCTACAACGGCTCCCGCGGCGCCTACCACTGGTACTACGGCGGCACGAGACACGGCAGCCGCGTCCGCTCCGGCACCACCTACCGCCCGTCGGACGTGAACATCAGCAGCCGCAACGGGCGCAGCATCCAGCGCGGCGGCTTCGGCAGCCACTGGGGCGGCGGGGGCTGATCGGTGCGGCGCGAGCATGGCACTCCCAGGGACGGCTGGGAGAAGATCATCGAGAGCCAGGGCCTGCCCTACCACCGCACGGCCCACCCGGAAGGGCTGACCCGCCCTTACTGGGACGAGTCCACCCACTACGTCTTCACGCTCGACGAGGTGGAGGACCTGGAGACCCAGGTCGAGGAGCTGCACGGGATGTGCCTTGAGGCGGTCGAGCACGTCGTCTCGGCCGGCCGCTTCGCCGACTTCGCCATCCCCGAATGGGCCGCCGAGGAGGTGGCGCGCTCCTGGCAGCGGCGCGACCCCTACCTGTACGCCCGCTTCGACCTGCGCTACGACGGCACGGGCCCGGCCAAGCTGCTGGAGTACAACGCCGACACGCCGACCTCGCTGGTGGAGTCGTCGGTGGTGCAGTGGTTCTGGCTGAAGGACGTCCACCCCGGCGACGACCAGTGGAACTCCGTCCACGAGCGGCTCATCGACCGCTGGCGCGAGCTGGCGCTGCCCCCGGGCCCGACCCACTTCGCCTGGACGAACATGGACGAGACCGGCGAGGAGGCGATGACCCTGGCCTACCTCCAGGAGACCGCCGAGCAGGCCGGACGCCACACGGTCGCCATCGCCATGGAGGACATCGGCTGGGACGCGCTGAACCGCCGCTTCGTCGACATGGAGGAGCGGATGATCCGCTCGGCGTTCAAGCTCTACCCATGGGAGTGGATGCTGGCCGACGCGTTCGGCCGCCACGCGGTACGGCACTCCACCTGGATCGAGCCGCTGTGGAAGGCGCTGCTGTCGAACAAGGCGCTGCTGGCGATCCTGTGGGAGCTGTTCCCCGGCCACCCCAATCTGCTGCCCGCCTACCTCGACGGCCCTCGCGAGCTGACCTCGTACATCTCCAAGCCGCTGCTCGGCAGGGAGGGCGCGTCCATGCGGATCGTGACCCCGTCGGGCACCAGCGAGACCCCGGGCTCCTACGGCCAGGAGGGCCACGTCTTCCAGGCTTTCGAGGCCCTGCCCGAGTTCGACGGTCAGCGTCCGGTGCTCGGCGCCTGGGTGGTCGGTGACGAGGCCGCCGGCCTGGGCATCAGGGAGACGACCGGCCTGATCACCGATGACACCTCGTCCTTCGTCCCCCACCGAATCGAGTGAGCATGTCCCTCCTGGAAGTTCTCGCCCGCGGCGCCGGAGCCATCGCCGCCTACGCCGCCGTCGGCGTGGTCCTGCTGATCGTCGGCTTCTACGTGATCGACATGGCCACGCCCGGCAAGCTGAGCGCCGTCATCCGCACCGAGCGCAACCCGAACGCCACCCTGCTGGCCACCTCCGCGCTGGCCGCGGTCGGCCTCATCGTCGCCGCGTCCATCTGGTCGTCCGGCGGCCGGCTGCTCGAAGGGCTGGCGGGCACCGTCGTGTTCGGCCTGGTCGGCATCGTGGTGCAGACGGTGGCCATGCTGGTCTTCGACAAGCTGGTCGGCATCTCGGTGCGCGACCTGGTCAAGGAGGAGGAGCTGCAACCAGGCGCGCGGCTGCTCGCGGTGACGCACCTGGCCATCGGGCTCATCACGGCCGTCGCAGTCATCTGAGTGGACCTGGCACTCTGGTAGGCGTGACGGACCGCATCCGTGAGGACACCACTCGCAGGCTGGAGCGCGCCATGGGCTCGCTCGGCACCGCGGCCATGGCGCGTATGGACGACCAGCTGCCGTGGTTCCGCGCGCTCAGTGCCGAGGACCGATCCTGGGTCGGGCTGGTCGCCCAGGCGGGAATCGCCGCGTTCGTGGAGTGGTTCCAGCACGCCGGCGAGAACCGCCCCACGCCCAGCATCGAGTTCTTCGGCACGGCCCCGCGCGAGCTGAAACGGTCGATCTCGCTCCAGCAGACCGTCGACATCGTCCGGATCGTGGTCGAGGTGGTCGAGGCGCGCACCGACGAGCTGGCCGCGCCGGGCGGCGAGGACCAACTGGAGCAGGCCATGCTCCGCTACACCCGCGACGTCGCGTTCGCCGCCGCCCACGTCTACGCCCGCGAGGCCGAGGCCAGGGGCTCCTGGGACTCCAGGCTGGAGGCCCTGATCGTCGACGCGCTGGTGCGCGGCGAGGTCGACGACGGGCTGCACTCGTGGGCGGCCGCGCTCGGCTGGACGTCCTCCCCCGTGGTCGTGATCGCCGGGCAGGCGCCCGACGACGACCCGCGGGCGGTGATCGACGGGCTGCGCGAGAAGGGCCGCCGCATCGGGATGGACCTGCTCGCCGGGGTGCAGGCCGACCGGCTGATCGTGATCGTCGGCGGTGCGGGCAGCGTGCACGAAGCCGCCAGGCAGGTGGTGGCCCGCTTCGGCGAGGGCCCGATCGTCATCGGCCCCGAGGTTCCCGACCTGCACGCCGCCCCCAGATCGGCCAGGGCCGCGCTGGCCGGGTTGAAGGCGGCGGCCGGCTGGCCCGACGCGCCCCGCCCGGTGCACGCCGAAGACCTGCTGGCCGAGCGGGCGCTCGACGGCGACAGCGACGCCAGGGGCCAGCTCGTCGAGAACGTCTACCTGCCGCTGGCGGGAACGCCGCTGCTCGATACTCTGGCCACCTACCTGGAGCAGGGCACCTCGCTGGAGGCCACCGCCCGGCTGCTGTTCGTGCACCCGAACACCGTCCGCTACCGGCTCAAGAAGATCACCGAGCTGACCGGCTACCAGCCGACCGAGGGCAGGTCGGCCTTCACGCTCCAGGTCGGGCTGATCCTCGGGAGGCTCTCGGAGAGCGCCGTTACCTGGCGGGCGCTAACGTAATCGCGCCGAAACCCGCACTGTGGGGTTCTTACAAAAGACCGAGGACAAAGTTCGTACGGATCCTTACCCTCGTGTTGGAGTTCTACAGGGCATGGTGAATTACGTGCTTGTACTCGTCGCTCCGGGCCAAGGTGCCCAGACTCCAGGTTTCCTGACGCCCTGGCTTGAGCTTCCCGGCCTGTCGGACCGGCTGGCAGCCTGGTCCGAGATCGTCGGGCTCGATCTGATCGCCTACGGCACCACCGCCGGCGCCGACGAGATCCGCGACACCGCGATCGCCCAGCCCCTGCTCGTGGCCGCCGCGCTGGCGTCCGCCGAGGCGCTCGGCGCGACCCCCGACCTGCTGGCGGGGCACAGCGTCGGCGAGCTGGCCGCCGCCGCGCTGGCCGGGGTACTGACGCCCGAGCAGGCGCTCACCCTGGTCCGCGAGCGCGGCCAGGCCATGGCCAAGGCCGCCGCGATCACCGAGACCGGCATGACCGCCGTCCTCGGCGGCGTCGAGGACGAGGTGCTGGCCGCCATCGACAGGCACGGCCTGACCCCCGCCAACATCAACGGCGCCGGGCAGATCGTGGCGGGCGGCACGCTGGAGCAGCTCGCCGCCTTCAAGGACGACGCACCGGCCAGGGCGCGGCTCATCCCGCTGTCGGTCGCCGGCGCCTTCCACACAACGCACATGGCCCCGGCCGTCGAGCACCTGCGCGCGGCCGCCGCCACCATCGTCCCCGCCGACCCGCGGGTCAAGCTGCTGTCGAACGCCGACGGCCAGGTCGTGACGACCGGCGCCGAACTGCTCCAGCGGCTGATCGGCCAGGTAAGCAACCCCGTCCGGTGGGATTCCTGCATGGCCACGATGGCCGGCCTCGGAGTCACCCGGATGATCGAACTGCTGCCAGGCGGCACCCTGACCGGCCTGGCCAAGCGCGGGCTCAAGGGTGTCGAGACCGTGGCGCTCAAGACACCCGACGACCTCGATGCGGCCAGGGAGCTGATCAAATGAGGATTCCCGACGTCGCCCCCGGCGCGAGGGTACTGGCCCTGGGCCACTACCAGCCGGCCACCGTCGTCACCAACGACGACCTGGCCAAGAACATGGACACCAACGACGAGTGGATCCAGTCACGCGTCGGCATCAAGGAGCGCAGGGTCGCCCCCTCCGGCGAGTCCGTCGAGGACATGGCCGCCCAGGCGGGCGGTAAGGCGCTGGCCGCCAGCGGCCTGTCGGCCGACGACATCGACCTGGTCATCGTCGCCACCTGCACGCTCGAGACGCAGATCCCCAACGCCTCCGCCATCGTGGCCCACCGCCTCGGCATCAACTCCCCCGGCGCCTTCGACGTCAACGCGGCCTGCGCCGGGTTCTGCTACGCGCTCGCCACGGCCAGCGCGGCGGTGCGCGGCGGTGCGGCCAGGAACGTGCTGGTCATCGGGGCCGAGAAGCTGTCGCAGTGGGTCGACTGGACCGACAGGTCCACCGCCGTGATCTTCGCCGACGGCGCCGGAGCCGCGGTGGTGGGCCCGTCCGACACGCCGGGCATCGGGCCGGTCGTCTGGGGCAGCGCGGGCGACAAGTCCGACGCCATCATCATCCAGGACCGCGACGGCTTCCTGCACCAGGAGGGTCAGACGGTCTTCCGCTGGGCCACCACCGCGCTGCACCCGGTGGCCAAGGAGGCGTGCGAGCGAGCGGGCGTCGATCCGTCCGAGCTCGCGGCCTTCGTCCCGCACCAGGCCAACCTGCGGATCATCGAGGCGATCGCCCGTAAGCTGGGCGCCGACAAGGCGGTCATCGCTCGCGATATCGTCACCGCCGGGAACACCTCGGCCGCGTCCATCCCGCTAGCGCTCTCACGCATGGTGGAGCGAGGCGAGGTCCGCTCCGGCGGGCTCGCCCTGGCCCTGGGCTTCGGCGCGGGCCTGACCTATGCGGGCCAAGTGATCGAGATTCCGTAGGATCCGGTACGGCTCGCCGTACCTGACACAGCTTGTACGGTGCGAGCCGTACAGAACCCAGAAAATCCAAAGGAGAACTAGCGACATGGCTGCCAGCGAGCAGGAGATCCTCGAGGGCCTCGGCAAGATCATCAACGAGATCACCGGCATTCCGGCCTCGGAGGTCACCCCCGAGAAGAGCTTCGTTGACGACCTCGACATCGACTCCCTGTCGATGGTCGAGATCGCCGTGGCCGCCCAGGACGAGTTCGGCGTCGAGATTCCCGACGACCAGCTCAAGAACCTGAAGACGGTCAAGGACGTCCTCACCTTCATCCAGAACTGACCGCATCCCCGCTGATCGATCAAGGAGCGCGAAACGTGAGTGCAAACCGGGTACGTGTCGTCGTCACTGGGCTCGGCGCGACGACGCCCGTCGGTGGAGACGTCACCTCGACCTGGTCGGCGCTCCTCGCCGGTCAGTCGGGCGTCAGAACCCTGACCGAGGACTGGGTCGACACCGTCCCCGTGAAGTTCGCGGGGACGGCCGCCGTCGACCCGACCGAGGTGCTGCCCCGGCCGGAGTCTCGCCGTCTCGACCGCAGCGAGCAGTTCGCCCTGGTGGCGGCGCGCGAGGCCTGGCAGGATGCGGGCGCGCCCGACGTGGCGCGCGAGCGGCTCGGGGTCGTGGTGTCGAGCGGCATCGGCGGCATCAACACCACGCTCTCGGCCTACGACACCTACAAGGAGCGCGGCTGGAACCGGCTGTCGCCGTTCACCGTGCCGATGCTCATGCCCAACGGCCCCGCCGCCTGGATCGGCCTCGACCTCGGCGCCCAGGCCGGCGTGCACGCCACCGTCTCCGCCTGCGCCTCAGGCGCGGAGGCCATCGGCTACGCCATGGACATGATCCGGGCGGGCCGCGCCGACGTGGTGGTCGCCGGTGGCACCGAGGCCGCCATCCACGGCCTCAACATAGCCGCGTTCGCCGCGGCACGCGCGATGTCCACCCGCAACGACGACCCGGCGAGCGCGTCCCGGCCGTGGGACCGCGACCGCGACGGGTTCGTGCTCGGCGAGGGCGCGGGCATCGTGGTGCTCGAGTCCGAGGAGCACGCCAAGGCGCGCGGCGCGCGGATCTACGCCTACGCAGCGGGCGTCGGCTACTCCGCCGACTCCCACCACATCACCCAGCCCGAGCCCGAGGGCCGGGGCATCATCATGGCGATGACCCAGGCGCTCAACGACGCCGACGTCACGGGCGCCGACGTCAAGCACGTCAACGCGCACGCCACCTCGACCCCCGCCGGGGACGTCATCGAGGTCCAGGCGGTCGCCAAGGCCATCGGCACGCACCCGCTGGTCACCTCCACCAAGTCCATGACGGGCCACCTGCTCGGCGGCGCGGGCGGCATCGAGTCGGTCTTCACGATCAAGTCGCTGCACCACCGCATCGTGCCCGCCACCATCAACCTCGACAAACTCGACGACGGCATCGAAGTGGATCTCGTCTACGGCGAGAACCGCGCACTGCCGGAAGGCGACATCGCCGCGGTCAACAACTCGTTCGGATTCGGCGGCCACAACGCGGCCGTCGTGTTTAAGGGGGCTTGAGTGACCGTCCTCGACAACCGGGTGGTGACGCCCGGTTCCGATCAGGAGCCTGCCGATCCCCGCGACCCCGTCGTCCGTCTGACCGCGCTGCTCGACGAGGGCTCGCTGCGGCTGATCACTTCCGAGGACAAGAGCGGCGTGCTCGCCGCCATGGGCCGCGTCGAGGGTGTCCCCGTCGTCGCCTTCTGCAGTGACGCCCGCTTCCAGGGCGGCGCGATGGGCAGCGAGGGCTGCGAGCACATCGTGCACGCCTACGACGTGGCCGTCCGCGAGCGGGTGCCGGTCATCGGGATCTGGCACTCCGGCGGTGCGCGACTCGCCGAAGGCGTCGAGTCGCTGCACGCCGTCGGCCGGGTCTTCGCCGCGATGACCAAGGCGTCCGGCGTGGTGCCGCAGATCTCCGTGGTCGTCGGGGCCGCCGCCGGCGGCGCGGCCTACGGCCCCGCGCTCACCGACCTCGTGATCCTCGCCGACTCCGGCCGCATCTTCGTCACGGGCCCGGACGTGGTCCGCAGCGTCACCGGCGAGGACGTCGACGCGGCCTCCCTCGGCGGCCCCGAGCCGCACAGCAAGCGCAGCGGCGTCGTGCACGTCGTCACCAAGACCGAGACCGACGCGCTGCTGAAGGCGCGCCAGCTCGCTTCGCTGCTCGGCCACCAGGGCCGGGTGCGCTCGTCCGGCATCGAGGAGGTCGACTTCTCCAGCCTGCTGCCGGAGTCGGCCCGCCGCGCCTACGACGTCAAGCCGCTGGTCAACGGCCTGCTCGACGAGCCCGGCATCGAGCTGCACCCCAAGTGGGCGCCGAACATCGTCACGTCGCTCGGCCGTCTCGGTGGCCGGACGGTCGGAGTGATCGCCAACAACCCGATGCGGCTCGGCGGCTGCCTCGACGCCACGTCCGCCGAGAAAGCCGCCCGCTTCGTTCGTATGTGTGACGCTTTCGGAGTGCCGTTGGTTGTCCTCGTGGACGTACCCGGTTACCTGCCCGGCGTCGGCCAGGAGCACGACGGTGTGGTCCGCCGCGGCGCCAAGCTGCTGCACGCGTTCGCCGAGGCGTCCGTGCCGCGGGTCACGCTGGTGACCCGCAAGGCGTACGGCGGCGCGTACATCGCGATGAACTCCCGCGCCCTCGGCGCGACCAAGGTGTTCGCCTGGCCGACGACCGAGATCGCGGTCATGGGCGCGGTCGCCGCGGTGCGCATCCTCAAGCGGCGCGAGCTGGCGGCGGCGTCGGAGGAGGAGCGCGCGGCGCTGGAGCACCAGCTCGCCGCCGAGCACGAGAAGCTCGCCGGCGGCCTGACCAGAGCCCAGGAGATCGGCGTGATCGACGAGGTCATCAAGCCGGAGGAGACGCGCGGCGCGATCGCCAAGGTCCTCGCGCAGGCGACCCCGGCCAGGGGCGCGCACGGGAACATCCCGCTGTAACCCGGCCTATCCGATGGGGCCCCGCACCTGTTCAGGCGCGGGGCCCCATCGGCGTTCCCGGGTCACACCGCCGCGTGCAGCCAGCGGACGGGCGCGCCGTCGCCCGCGTACCTGAACGGCTCCAGCTCCTCGTCCCACGGCCTGCCGAGCATCTTGTCGAGCTCGTCCTCCAGCACGCACCGCCCCTGGGAGGCCGTCATCATCACGGTGCGCAGCCGGTCTTCAGGGATCATGATGTCACCCGCGGCTCCGATCACCGCGGTGAAGGCGCCCAGCGTCGGCGTGTAGGCGTGGCGCGAGCCGTCGACACCGGACGAGGCGTCCTCGGTGATCTCGAAACGGAGGCGCTGCCAGCCCATGAGGGAGGAGGCGATGGCCGCCGCGATGCCCGGACGGCCCTCCCACTCCGCCTGCGCCCGCACGACATTGGGCGCGGCAGGTTGGGGTGTCCACGTCAGATCTACGGGCACGCCAAGGACACCCGCGACCGCCCATTCAATATGAGGGCACAGCGCGGGCTGAGCCGAGTGGACGTACAGCACGCCACGAGCAGACACCGGACCTCCCGATTCGGTACGAGGTGCGCCTTCCCCAACGGCCTCGACACGGGATGATCACAAGTGACTAGGGAGAGACTACCGTCGGTTGCCATCGGACACCAGTGCGGGGCCATACCAAGTTGTTGCGGCTGTGGCGCGTGACACGGGCCCGAGCGAGGAAAGATACCGGCTCATGGACATCCAATCAGTCGGTGAAGCACTGATCCGGCCAGGTCAGGTGCTGACCGACCGCAGCGCGCTGTCCGCCGCGGCCCGCTGGACCCAGGCGGTCGCCGAGGCCGACGGCGTGTGCGTGCTCCACCTGACACCCGGCGCCGACCCCTGCGAGATCGCCATGGAGCTGCGGGAACAGGGGTTCAGGGCCTCGCCCAACCACGTGTTCGCCGGCCAGCCGCTGTTCTTCGGCGGGCCCGCGAGCAGGCCGTTCCCCGTCAAGCCCGTGCACTACCGGCAGGGCAGGTCGCGCTCGCCGGTGACCATCGGCCTGCTCGACACCGGCGTGGCCCGGCATCCGTGGTGGGCCAACAGCGGCTGGTACACCGAACTGGGCCCCGAGAGCGCCGACGCCACCGAGGGCGGCCAGGCCGGGCACGGCACGTTCGTCGCGGGCCTGCTGCTGCGCCAGGCGCCGGGCGCCTCGCTGCGGGTCAGCCGGGTGCTCGACGCGAACGGCGTGGGCGACGAGGCGAGCGTGGTGCGCGCGCTGCACCGGATGCGGCAGCTCCCGCTGCAGGTGCTCAACCTCTCCTTCGGCGGCCACACCTTCGACGACCGGCCGCCGCCCCTGCTGGCCGACGCGCTCGGCTCGATGCCCGACACGGTCGCCGTCGCCTGCGCGGGCAACACGGGGAGCGAGCGACCGTTCTGGCCAGCCGCGCTGACAGGCGTCGTCGCGGTGGGCGCCGTCGACCCCACCGAGCAGCGGCGCGCGCCGTTCTCCGCGCATGGGTCCTGGGTGGACGCCTGCGCCCGGGGCGAGTGGCTGACCAGCAGTTTCCTGGAGCGAGGCGAGTTCGACGGATACGCGACCTGGAGCGGCACGTCCTTCGCCACGGCGCTGGTCGCCGGGGCCATCGCCGACGCGGCCAAGGAGCGGCCGGTGCACGACGCGGTCAAGGGGCTGCTCCATCTGGAGGGGGCCCGGCAAATTCCCGATCTGGGAGTTCTCGTCCCGTCGAGTCTGTAGAGTTTACGCTCAGTCCCCGGCCAGTCACGAGGAGGCAGCTTTGACCTCCTGTGAGGTACGGCAAGGAGTCAGCATGGACGAGCCACGCGAGCCGGCGGAGCTGCTCAAAGCCGCGGCTGACGACGACCGCACCGCCTGGGACGAGCTCGAGTCCCGGTTCGGGCCGCGCATGTGGGCGGTCGCCCGTGCGTGTGGTCTGAACAGCGCCGATGCCGCCGACGCGGTCCAGGGAGCCTGGCTGCGCCTGCTGGAGCATCTGCACACCATCCGTGACCCCGCGGGCATCGGTGCGTGGCTGGCGACGACCACGCGCCGCGAGGCGATTCGGATTCTCAGGAAGGAGCCTCCGGGCCTTCCCTTCTGTGACGTCGTGTTCGATCCAGATCCAGCGTCGGCGGTCCTCGAAGCCGACGGGAGCCGTCTGCTCTGGCAGGCGGTCTCCACGCTCAACGAACCATGCCGCACTCTGCTCCTGCTGGTCGCAACGGGCCAAGGAAGCCAGCAGGTGGCGATGCGGCTGGGGGTTCCAGCAGGCAGCGTCGGTCCGACCAGGGCCCGGTGCCTGAACAAACTGCGCACCCTGATCTCACAACAGGAGACGGTGCAATGAACAACGACGAATACTTCCTTGCGGCCCTCCGGCTCGCTGCCGGGAACGACCCGATCCCTGGGCATGTGTCCGCCGCCGCGCGTGACGCCTTCGGGCTGCGGGTCTCGCAAGCGGTGACCGCCAACCCCGCCGAACGCGCCGCACCCCGCGGCGTGCGCGGCGCAGACGGTCCCCACATGGTCCGGTTCGTCGCCGCCGGCCTCACCTTCGACCTGGAGGTGGCCGTGGGCGACGGGCTCATCGACGTCGCCGGGCAGGTGTCGCCGCATCCCGGAGAGGGCAGCCGGGTCGACGTCCGGACCCCGCATCTGACGCTCACCCGGCGTCTGTCCCGATCCGGCCAGTTCGCGGCCACCGGCCTGCCTCCGGGCTGGCTCAGCGTGGTGTGCCACCGTCCTGGCCAGCCCCCCGTCCAGACCAGGTGGGTACGTATCCGCCCATGAGGCAGGGGCCAGGTCCGCACCCTGGCCCCTGCGCGAAGCCGAAGGCGGCACGATGCCGACATCCGAGCACCACGCCGCGCGGCCCGGCCTCCAGGAGCGCGACGCGCTGGTCGCGGCGGCCGACGCGGCCGTGTCGCGGTCGGTCATCGATCCCGAGCAGGCGTTCCACGCCGGACGGGCGGTGCTTCGAGCCGCCCAGCGGACTGGCGCGGTCGAAGCAGCGGTCGTGGCGCTGCGCGCACTGGCGCTGTCGGTCCGCGAGCTGGGCGATCTGGAAGCCGCCGAAGGCTACCTGAGGCGGGCCATCGCCACCTGCGGAGCGCCGGGCGAGCGGATCGCGCAGGCCAGGCTCTCGCTGGTGACCGTGCGCACCGAGCGCGGCCACCCCCTCCAGGCGTTACGGGTGGCCGCGCTCGCGTGGGCCTACCTGTCGCCGCTCGACCGGGCCAAGCTCGACACGCAACGCGCCGTGGCCCTCGCCCACCTGGGCCGTTATCAGGAGGCCATCGCCTCCTGCGACCGGTCGCTGGTGGCGCTCGTCACCGCGCCCGGCACCCTCGACGACCGCAGGTTCCTGGCGGGAGGGCTGCTCAACCGGGGCCTGGTGCACGCCTACCGCGGCGACTGGGACTCCGCCATGCGTGACATCACCGCCTGCCTGCAGATCACCCAGCAGGCCGGGCTGGACCACCTGGCCCGCCTGGCCGCCGCCAACCTGCCGTTCCTCGCGGTGCGGCGCGGCGACATCGCGGGGGCGTTCGCGCACTACCGCGCCGCCGAGGACACCCTGTTCGGCTTCCCCGAGCGGCTGGCCACCATGCGGGCCGACTTCGCGGGCGCCCTGCTGGCCGCGCACCTGCCGGGAGAGGCCAGGGCGCTGCTCAGCCTGGCCGTGCCGGATCTGGAGACGTCCGACGCGCACGTGGCGCTGGCCGAGGCGCGGCTGAAGCTGGCCCAGGTGGAACTGCTGACCGGTGACGCGCGGCGCGCGCTGGCCGTCGCGGAGCGCGCCGCGCGGGAGCTGGCCGCGCAGGACCGCGACGCGTGGCTGCCGCTGGCCAGGGAGGTGGTGCTGCGGTCCCGGCTGGCGCTGGAGGGGCCCACGTCCGGGCTGGTGGACGAGTTGGTCGGGTGCGCCGACGAGATGGAGGACGGCGCCCGGCACCTGGCGGCAGCCGCCGCGCTGCGCCTGGCCGCGGCCGAGGCGGCGCTGGCCATCGACGACCGTCCGGCCGCCTCCGCCCAGCTCGCCCGCCTCACCCTGGACGCCAGAAGGCACCGCATGCCCGCGGGCGCCAAGCTCACCTCGCTCGCCTCCGAGTTGCAGGCCAAGCACCTGGCGCAGGCGTCACAGGTGCCGCCCCTGGTGCGCCAGCACGCGCTCGCGCTGGAGGCGGCGGCGCGCGAGGACGTCACGGGGGCGCTCAGCGCGGTCCGCGACGGGCTGGCCGAGGTGGGCGGGCAGGCGGAGACGTTCGACGACCCGTCGCTGCGGGCGCACGCGGCGCGCGCGGGCGAGCGGCTGGCGGCGTTCGGGCTGCGGCTCGCGGTGCGCGACGGCGACGCGGCGGAGGTGTTCGACTGGGCCGAGCGGTGGCGGTCGGTGACCGCTCCCCGGCATGCCGCCTGCCTGGCCGATCCCGAGCAGGTGCGGGCGGCGCTGGGCGATTCGGCCCTGGTGGAGTTCGTCGCCGAGGACGGCTCGCTGCTGGCCGTGGTGATCACCCCCGAGCGTGTCGCGCTGCGGCGCCTGGGAGCGATGGACGCGATCGCCGAGGCGCTGGTACGGCTCCGGTACGCGCTACGCACCTCCAGCGGCCCTGACGAATCCGGGCCGAGGACGTCCGGCGGCGCTGGTGGATGCGGACCGTGCACCTGCGACGGCCCGGTCGGGGCCGCCGCCGCGGAGCTGGAGGAGATGCTGCTCGGGCCGCTCGCCGCCGCGCTACGCGATCGGCCGCTGGTGGTGGTCCCTGCCGGGGTGCTGCACACGCTGCCGTGGGCGGCACTGCCGTCCCTGCGTGACCGGCCGGTGAGCGTGGTGTCGAGCGCGGCGGCCTGGTTGGAGGCCCGGCAGCGCGTGCCCGTTCCCGCCGACCGGCCGGCGGTGGTCGCGGCGGCGGGCCCGGCGCTCGCGCACGCGC
>NZ_JBEXUP010000044.1:0-61374 GCF_040614375.1 Nonomuraea sp. NPDC005983 | reverse complement strand
TGCTCCTGCCGCTGCTGACGATCGTGATCGCGCTGTTCTTCGCCTTCCTCCTCAACGTGGGCGGCGGTCAGGCGGCGGGCGCGATGGGCGGCCACCTCGGCGCGGGTGGACTGCTCCAGGCCGTGCGGGGTGAAGAACATGCGCTCGGCGTCGGCGCCGAACTTGGCCCTGGCTCGCTCGCGCAGGCCCGCCTGGGTGAGGGCGGCCGAGGTGAGCGCGGCGTCGTACGTCCGGCGCAGCTTCGTGGCGGCGGCGAGCGGGTCGGCGCCGGTGAGCTCGACCGCCTCGGCGAGCGCGCGCAGGCCGCGCGGGGTCAGCAGCTCGGTGAAAGCGTCGAGGTCCACGTCATACGACGTTAGCGCGTGCGGCCGGCGGGAGCGCCGGGGAGACTTCGGCAGTGCGTGCGGCCGGCGGGAGCGCCGGGGAGACTTCGGCGCGTCGTTTTCGCGGGCCGCGAGCTGCAGGAAGCCCGCCAGACCGGGAATCCTGGACGTCATGGCCGAGGGCCGCCACGGCTGATCGCTCTGAGCAGACGCGTTCGTGTTGACTGTCAAGCCCCTCTTGCATATGTTTCCTGTTGGCACTCTCCCCTTGAGAGTGCCAACGTGCGACGAGGCAGGTCTGACACCCGCGACGGCAGGCCCCGCTGGTCGCCTCTTCTAGATCATTCAAATCTGAAGGGGAGGTCCGATCGTGACGACCGCCACCAAGGTTCCCGTTAAGCCGCTCGGCGACCGCATCGTGGTCCAGCCGCTTGAGGCCGAGCAGACGACCGCTTCCGGTCTCGTCATCCCTGACACCGCCAAGGAGAAGCCGCAGGAGGGCAAGGTCCTCGCGGTGGGCCCCGGCAACTGGGACGAGGACGGCGACAAGCGGATTCCGCTCGACGTCAGCGAGGGCGACATCGTCCTGTACAGCAAGTACGGCGGCACCGAGGTCAAGTACGGCGGCGAGGAGTACCTCGTGCTCTCCGCCCGCGACGTTCTCGCGATCATCGAGAAGTAAGCCGGTTGTGTCGAGCCCCGGGCGCGCTCTTGGCGGCCGGGGCTTTCGACACTAGGAGAGGAATCTCAGCAAAATGGCGAAGATCCTGGAGTTCGACGAGGGCGCCCGCCGCGCGCTCGAGCGCGGCGTCAACGCCCTCGCGGACGCCGTGAAGGTTACCCTCGGCCCGCGCGGCCGCAACGTCGTCATCGACAAGAAGTTCGGTGCTCCGACGATCACGAACGACGGCGTGACCATCGCTCGTGAGATCGAGCTGGAGGAGCGCTACGAGAACCTCGGCGCCCAGCTCGCCAAGGAAGTTGCCACCAAGACCAACGACGTCGCGGGCGACGGCACCACCACCGCGACCGTCCTGGCCCAGGCCATGGTCCGCGAGGGTCTGCGCAACGTGGCCGCCGGCGCCTCGCCGCTGTCGCTCAAGCGCGGCATCGACAAGGCCGCCAAGGAGATCAGCGACAGGCTGCTCGCCAGCGCCCGTCCGGTCGAGGACAAGAAGGAGATCGCCAACGTCGCGACGATCTCCGCGCAGGACGCCCGCATCGGCGATCTGATCGCCGAGGCGTTCGACAAGGTCGGCAAGGACGGCGTCCTGACCGTCGAAGAGTCCAACGCCATGGGCATGGAGCTCGAGTTCACCGAGGGCCTCCAGTTCGACAAGGGCTACCTGTCGGCGTACATGGTCACCGACCCCGAGCGCATGGAGGCCGTCCTCGAGGACGCCTACATCCTGCTCACCCAGGGCAAGGTCTCCTCCATCGCGGACTTCCTGCCGCTGCTCGAGAAGATCGCCCAGACCAAGAAGCCGCTGCTCGTGGTCGCCGAAGACGTCGAGGGCGAGGCCCTGGCCGTCCTGGTCACCAACAAGATCCGCGGCACCTTCACCTCCGTCGCCGTCAAGGCCCCGGGCTTCGGCGACCGCCGCAAGGCGATGCTGCAGGACATGGCCATCCTCACCGGCGGCCAGGTCGTCAGCGAGGAGGTCGGCCTCAAGCTGGAGAACGTCGGCCTCGAGGTGCTCGGCACCGCCCGCCGCATCGTCGTCACCAAGGACGCGACGACCGTCGTCGACGGCGCCGGTGACGCGGAGGCCATCGAGAGCCGGGTCAAGGAGATCAAGCTCGCGATTGAGCAGTCCGACTCCGACTGGGACCGTGAGAAGCTCCAGGAGCGTCTCGCCAAGCTCGCCGGTGGTGTGTGCGTGCTGCGCGTCGGCGCGGCCACCGAGGTGGAGCTCAAGGAGAAGAAGCACCGTCTCGAGGACGCGATCTCCGCGACGCGCGCCGCGATCGAGGAGGGCATCGTCTCCGGTGGCGGCTCCGCGCTGGTCCACGTCTCCAAGGACATCGACGACCTCGGCCTGACGGGCGACGAGGCGACCGGCGTCGGTGTCGTCCGCCGCGCGCTGGTGGAGCCCACCCGCTGGATCGCCGAGAACGCCGGCCTCGAAGGGTACGTCGTCACCCACAAGGTGGCGGAGCTCGCGGCGGGCCACGGCCTCAACGCCGCGACTGGCGAGTACGGCGACCTGCTCAGCCAGGGCGTCATCGACCCGGTCAAGGTCACCCGCTCGGCGGTGCAGAACGCGGCGTCCATCGCCGGCATGCTCCTCACCACCGAGGTCCTCGTGGTCGACAAGCCCGAGGAGGAGGCCCCCGCCGCAGGGCAGGGCCACGGTCACGGCCACGGCCACTGACCTTCTTCCCGTTCCACGCCTACGGCCCGCACCACTGTCGGTGCGGGCCGTTCGCGTTCCCGCGAACCCCGACCGCCGATCCTCCCGTCCCCGGCCTTCAGCGCGCCGTTCAGGCCGGACGCCGACGCCCGCCTTCGGCGTGGGGTGTCGGTGTCGGGTGTCGGCCAGCGCCCCGTCCGCGTCCCGTGCCGTCCGCGTCCCGTGCCGTCCGCGTCCCGTGCCGTCCGCGTCCCGTGCCGTCTGCGGCGCGGGATGTTCGCTTGCGGGCTCCCCTCCCGTGCCGCGCAGTGGGGGAGGGCCGGTAGGGGTATCGCCCGCATTGCCCGGATGGGGGTTGTCTGCGGGTTTTTAGGGCGATATATCCCGTTCACAAGTGAGCGGCGGAGTCAACAGGGTTGGCCGGATGTGGAAAAGAGGTTTATCGAAGTAAACCCGGGGTGTTCGTTAAGCGTCTAGCGGTCTGACAAATGTTGCGCATTCCGGCTTATAGAGTGAAATATTCTGCCACATTGAAAGACTTAGTGTACGCGGTCGATTACCGGGCGTTATTGCCGCTTCAATGTGACCAATCCGTAGCCGTTCGCTATGACGACAGGCCGGATCGGTGCGGGCATCATGCCTATCGTGAGCGAGGGAAGCGTCGCCGACGCCAAAATTGGGGTAAGGCTCGCGTCGAGACTTCCGGCACGGACGGATGACTCCGACCTTAGGGAACTGACGAGCCTCGCCGTGCAGGGAGATCGCAGTGCGATCGAATCCCTGCTCGGTGAGTTGCGTCCGATGGTGGTGCGGTATTGCCGTGCCAGGTTGGGCAGGGTTTCTGGGCAATATCACATTGCCGATGACGTCGCCCAAGAGGTGTGCATCGCGGTGCTGTCCGCTTTGCCCCGATACCGTGACATGGGTCGGCCTTTCGCGTCCTTCGTCTTCGGGATCGCCTCGCACAAGGTGGCCGACGCGTTGCGGAGTTCCGTGCGCTCGGCCGTCCCGACCCAGGATCTGCCTGACGGGCCCGATGACGGGCCTGGCCCCGAGGAGACCGTGGTCCGGT
Organism: Nonomuraea sp. NPDC005983; assembly: GCF_040614375.1. NCBI lineage: Bacteria > Bacillati > Actinomycetota > Actinomycetes > Streptosporangiales > Streptosporangiaceae > Nonomuraea > Nonomuraea sp. NPDC005983. The sequence continues at coordinate 57,625 of NZ_JBEXUP010000044.1, read as the reverse complement.
ACATCGAGGTGGAGCACGCCCGGCGGCTGCTCGCCCGGCTCCCCGACAACCAGCGGGAGTTGCTGCTGTTGCGGGTGGTGTCGGGGCTGTCCGCCGAGGAGACCGGTAATGTACTCGGTATGTCACCAGGTGCGGTCCGCGTCGCCCAGCATCGGGCGCTGGCCAGGCTGAGGCAGATGGCCGAGCTGGAGTCGGCTTGACGCCAGAGGAAGAGACCGACGCGCTCCTCGGCGCGCTATCCCGAGGTGAGGCGGGCGGTTCCGGCGACCCCGCCGTGCGCCTGTTGGCCGCCCTGCGCGATGACGTCCTGGACGACGTCTCTCGTGACGAGGTCCCGTGCGGCGGCGACCTGGGCGAGGGCGGCGTGGGTCAGTGGCGCTCCTCGGTGTCTATGACGCCGTCCACGTAACCCCTGGCGTACTCCCAGCTGACGTAGTCGGCGGGGTCGGGGTGGAACGCGGGCTCGTGCACCTGGGGCTGCCCCTTCTCGATCATCTGGCGCAGGTTGCCGCGCAGCAGCTCCCAGTCGAAGAAGTGCTGCTCACCGCATTCAGGGCAGTCGAGCACGAGGCCGAGTACTCCCTGCGGTTCCAGCAGCGAGCGGAAGACCTCGACGTCGGCCAGGTCGGTGATGGCCTCGTCGCGTTCGGTCGCGGTGAGCGGCTCGGAGTCGTCGAGCTCGCCCATCTCCGCGGAAGGGTCGTTCGGGTCGTCCGCGAACGGGTCGCGGGGGACGTCTTCCAGCACCTTCCCACCATATGACCCATGGGGGTCCAGCGGTGGGTGTTAGCCCAGCCAGCCACGCCGGGCGGCTTCCACGCCCGCGTGGAAGCGTGACTGGGCGCCCAGCTCGGTCATCGCGTCGGCGAACCTGGCGCGCACCGTGCGCACCGACACGCCGAGCTGGCGGGCGATGGAGTCGTCGCACACGCCCTGGGCCGCCAGCCTGAGCACCTGGACCATGCCGTCGCTCCGGCGGCGGCCCCAGGGGAGCGGTACGGCGCGTCCCCACAGCTCCTGGAAGAGCGAGCGGAGCACGCCGACCACGATCGGCGTGCGCACCAGGTAGAAGTTGTACGCGTGGTCGGGCAGGTTGCCGCCCCAGAGCGCCGGCAGCCCGGCGGCGTCGGGGCCCGCGGTCATGAACCAGCTCGGCAGCCGGTCCAGCGTGCGGACCCGGCCGCCCGTCTCGACCAGCCGGGAGACCTGTTCGCGGACGCCGGGCGCGGTGAGCGTGGCGACCGGGATCAGCGCGCGCAGTGTGAGCAGCCTGCGGCGCTGTGCATCGATCCAAGGATCAGCAAATTTCCGAACAAAGTCGGTCATGGTGCGCTCGTCCGGGATGACGGTCAGCAGCTCCAGCGGCGGCGACTGCACCGCCATTCCGACCACCGACTCGTACAGCACGTCGGCCCCGCTGACCAGCTCGACCGGGAAGGGGCCGCTCTGGTAGTCGCGTCCGGCGTCGTAGTCGCGGATCAGGTGGCGGATCGAGCCGAGGGCGCTGTCGATCCTGCGGCTCTCCTCCGCCAGCCGGTCCAGGCGCTCGGCGAGCAGGCGGCCGAGCGCGGCGGCGGGATGCCTGGCCAGGTACTCACCCGAATGCTCGTCCACCACGCCTAATCTGACGAGGTCGTCGAGCTGGCTGCTCACCTTCTCCACCGGGCCGTCCGTGGCCTCGGCCAGCTCGGTGCGGGTCGCCTTGTGCAGGCGCAGCACCGCTGTGTAGAGGGCGCTCTGGGCCGGATCGAGGCCCAACGTCTCGAGCGGGTCGGACGTCTTAGGCCGATCAGACAGGGTGCGGGACTCGTCGCGCATGTGGGGTGCTCCGTCGGGGGGACGCGGGCGTGTCGCGAGGATAGCTCGGCATTAGGCCCGTGTCCGCTGGTTACGCGGACTCCTCCGCCCTCGCGTGCAACTTCGTGCAATTGCACGTTTTCACCTTGCGATGTGTCCTTGAGTAACGCAGGCTTAACCCACAGTCGGCACGCACCGGCGGGGCATCGCTGGCCATCAGGACGCGGAGGGGGGTTCGGTGGCGCGACGCGCGCCCCGGCCGGGTGCCGATGGCCGGGGGGTGAGACGGGTCATCGACCGCCCCGCCCCCCGGCTCTCTGGCTGCCGGGAGTACGGCGGTGGCGTGGGGGTCATCGTCCTCCCGGCTTCCCTGTCGTTTGGCACCAGGCCCTAGACTTGCCTTATTCAGCGCAGACGGCAGGAGGGGGCCGCAGCATGTCCAAGTTCACCGAAGTGGGTTTCACCTTCGACGACGTGCTGCTGGTGCCGGCATATTCAGATCTCCAACCGGGCGAGGCCGACACCTGGTCCCGCCTGTCGCGGGGCATCACGCTGTCGATCCCGCTGGTCTCCGCGGCCATGGACACCGTGACCGAGGCGCGCATGGCGGTCGCCATGGCCAGGCAGGGCGGCATCGGCATCCTCCACCGCAACCTGTCGGTCGAGGAGCAGGCACAGCAGGTCGATCTGGTGAAGCGGTCCGAGGCCGGCATGGTCACCAACCCGGTGACGTGTACGCCCGACGCGACGCTGGCGGAGGTCGAGCAGCTCTGCGCCACGTACCGGATCTCCGGCGTGCCCGTCACGGACGTCTCCGGCATCCTCGTCGGCATCGTGACGAACCGCGACATGCGCTTCGAGACCGACCACTCTCGCCTGGTGGGCGAGGTCATGACCAAGATGCCGCTCGTCACCGCCCCCGTCGGCGTCTCGCGTGACGAGGCCTTCAGGCTGCTCCGGCAGAACAAGATCGAGAAACTGCCCCTGGTCGACCCCGACGGCAGGCTGCGCGGCCTGATCACGGTCAAGGACTTCACCAAGAGCGAGCAGTACCCCCTGGCCACCAAAGACTCCGACGGCCGCCTCGTGGTGGGCGCCGCCGTGGGCGTCGGCGGCGACGCGGAGCTGCGCGCCAAGGCGCTGATCGAGGCCGGCGTCGACGTGCTCGTGGTGGACGTCGCCCACGGCCACTCCAAGGGCCTCGCCGAGATGATCGCCAAGCTCAAGGCCAACAGCAAGGTCGACGTCATCGGCGGCAACATCGCCACCAGGGCGGGCGCCCAGATGCTCGTCGACGCGGGCGTCGACGCGGTCAAGGTGGGCGTGGGCCCCGGCTCCATCTGCACCACCCGCGTCGTGGCCGGCGTGGGCGCACCGCAGGTCACCGCCATCCATCAGGCGTCGCTGGCCTGTGCCCCGGCGGGCGTCCCGGTCATCGGCGACGGCGGCCTGCAGTACTCCGGCGACATCGTCAAGGCCATCGCCGCGGGCGCCGACACGGTCATGCTGGGCTCGCTGCTGGCGGGCTGCGAAGAGTCGCCCGGCGAGCTGATCTTCATCAACGGCAAGCAGTTCAAGTCGTACCGTGGCATGGGCTCGCTCGGCGCGGTACGCAACCGCGAGCGCGGCGGCACCTCCTTCAGCAAGGACCGTTACGCGCAGGCCGAGGTCGGCGGCGACGACAAGTACATCCCCGAGGGCATCGAGGGCCAGGTCCCCTACCGCGGGCCGGTCGAGGCGGTCGCCCACCAGCTGATCGGCGGGCTGCGCCAGGGCATGTGGTACGCCGGGTGCCGCACGATCGCGCAGATGCACACCGACTGCGAGCTCATGCCGATCACGGCCGCGGGTCTCAAGGAGAGCCATCCCCACGACATCCAGATGACCGTGGAAGCCCCGAACTATCACAGAAGGTAAACCGCATGACTCAGCAGGTGGAGATCGGCCGAGGCAAGACGGGCCGCCGAGCTTACGCGCTCGACGAGATCGGGCTCGTGCCCTCGCGGCGCACGCGTGACCCCGAGGAGGTCTCGATCGCCTGGCAGATCGACGCCTACCGGTTCGAACTGCCCGTCGTGGTCGCCCCCATGGACAGCGTCGTGTCACCGGCCACCGCGATCGAGATCGGGCGGCTGGGCGGCCTGGCCCCGCTCGACCTCGAAGGGCTGTGGACCCGCTACGAGGACCCGTCGCCGCTGCTGGAGGAGTGCGCCTCGCTCGACACCGAGGCCGCGACCAAGCGGCTGCAGGAGATCTACGCGGCGCCGATCAAGGAGGAGCTGATCGGCCGCCGGATCGAGGAGATCCGCGCGTCCGGCGTCACGACCGCGGTCCGCCTGTCGCCGCAGCGCACGGTCCAGTACCACAAGGCCGTCATCGACGCGGGCGTCGACATCTTCATCATCCGCGGCACCACGGTGTCCGCCGAGCACGTTTCCGGGCGGGCCGAGCCGCTGAACCTCAAGCAGTTCATCTACGAGCTGGACGTCCCGGTGATCGTCGGTGGCTGCGCCACCTACACGGCCGCCCTCCACCTCATGCGGACGGGCGCGGCGGGCGTCCTGGTCGGGTTCGGCGGTGGCGCGTCCCACACCACGCGCAACGTGCTGGGCGTGGCCGTCCCGATGGCGACCGCGATCTCGGACGTGGCGGCGGCTCGCCGCGACTACCTCGACGAGTCGGGCGGCCGGTACGTGCACGTGATCGCCGACGGCGGCATGGGGACGTCCGGCGACATCGCCAAGGCCATCGCGTGCGGCGCCGACGCGGTGATGGTCGGCTCGCCGCTGGCCCGCGCGTCCGAGGCGCCCGGCCACGGCTTCCACTGGGGCTCCGAGGCGCACCACCCCGACCTGCCGCGCGGCCGGCGGGTCGAGTTCGGCACGGTCGGCACGCTGGAGCAGATCTTCCACGGCCCTTCCAGCGTCGCCGACGGCTCGATGAACCTGATGGGCGCGCTGAAGCGCACCATGGCCTCCACCGGGTACTCCGACATCAAGGAGTTCCAGCGGGTCGAGGTCGTGGTCGCTCCCGTCCAGAGGTAGCGTTCGAACCCAGGATCAGACCCGTCGCCGTCTCCGGCGCGGGTCTTCTCCGTCTGCGGGCAATGGGCGCTTCGTGGACGCGAGTGGCGCGTCAGCTCGACGTGGTGGACCAGGGGTCCGTCGACCGGCTCGCCCGCCGGCTCGGTGACTCCTACGGGCGGCTGACGTGCTGGTCAACAACGCGGCCATCCACTACGACACCTGGCCGCCGTTCTCGCGGCCGGCGCGCGCGGATACTCCCCTAGCATGCCGATCATGCAGTGGACGCACGAGATCGACATCCAGGGCGACGTCGTCACCAAGCGATACGTGACCAAACAGCTGGTGGACGGGCATGAAGGGGTGGCCGAGCGGGAGTGGCGGGCGCTGACACTGCTGGCCGAGCACGCCCCTGGCCTGGCGCCCACGCCGATCGCCTTCCACCACGCGGCCAAGGAGGCGGTGGAGGGGGCGGTGGTCATGTCCCGGATTGACGGGGTGCCGCTGCGTGGCCTGCCCGATCCAGGAGCGCACGCCCGCGCCCTCGTCGAGGCCGTCACCGAGCTGCACGAGGCGGTGCCGCGCGCGGTGCTCGACACCGTCCCGGTGCGGCCCTGGCAGGTGGAGGGGCTCGCCGCCGTGGTCAGCGGGTGGTGCGCCCGCTGGCAGCCGAGGGACCCGCTGGCCGATCGGGCCGTGCGGGAGGGGGCGAGGTGGCTGGAGGGTTGGCGGCCCGGCGAGGCAGGGGCGACGCCGGTCTTCGGCGCGGGCGACGGCAACCTGGCGAACTTCCTGTGGGACGGCTCACGGGTCCGCGTCGTGGACTTCGAGGACTCCGGCCGCAGCGACCGGGCGTTCGAGCTGGCCGAACTCTGCGAGCACGTCTCGATGTGGGTGGAGGGTCCACTAGATGTGGGAGTGGAGGTCGCCCGCCACGTCGAGCTGACCCCCGCGCAGGCGCGGCGGATGCGCGGGTGCCGCAGGCTTCAGGCGCTCACCTGGCTGTTCCTGCTGTCGGGCGAGGGCCCGCGCAATCCGCCCGGAACCTTCGCAAGGCAGGTCGAACGCGTCCTGAGAGCATTGGACGCATGAGACCCGCGCAGACCGCCGACAGGGCGGCCGTCGAGCAGCTGGTGCAGGCCGTCTTCAAGCTGTGCTGGAGGCGAACGAACGTGAAGATGGCCAGCCGGCCTCTGCAGGGCCGCCAGGCGGTGTCGATGCGCAAGGAGCTCAGCCGCTGAGCACGCCCAGCAGGTGGGTCACCTCGCGGGCCACGGCGTCGCGGCCCGCTCTGAGGTACTTGCGCGAGTCGACGACCTTCTCGTCGTGGGCCAGGTAGTCGCGGACCGCGCCGGTGAACGCCTTGTTCAGGTGCGTCGCGATGTTGATCTTCTTCATGCCGTGCCGGACGGCCTCGCGCAGCGTGTCGTCGGCGACGCCGGACGAGCCGTGCAGCACCAGCGGCACCGGCACGGCCGCGCGTAGCTCGGCGATGAGCGCGAGGTCGAGCACGGCGTCCTTGGTGGTCATCGCGTGCGAGCTGCCCACGGCGACCGCGAGGGCGTCCACGCCGGTTCTCGACACGTACTCGACCGCCTCGTGCGGCTTGGTGCGGGCGCCCGGTGCGTGCACGCCATCCTTGCCGCCGACCTCGCCGAGTTCGGCCTCCACCCACACGCCGCGCGCGTGGCACCAGGCGGCGACGTCGGCCGTGGTCGCCACGTTCTCCTCGTCGGGCAGCGCGGACGCGTCGAACATCACCGACCCGAGCCCCAGCTCGACGGCCTCCTCGACCAGCGCCCGGTCGGTGGCGTGGTCGAGGTGGACCGCGACGGGCACCTTCGCCTGCCTGGCGACCGCCAGCGAGGCGAGCGCGACCGGCTCCAGCGCGCCGTGGTAGCGGACGCAGTTCTCGCTGATCTGCAGGACGACGGGCAGCCCGACGGCCTCCGCGCCCGCCACGATGGCCGTGGCGTGTTCGAGCTGGATCACGTTGAACGCGCCCACCCCTGCGGGGGACTCACGGACGATGTCGCCGATTCCGGCGAGCGGCATGACGGGCTCCTTACGTGATGACGATCTGCGGATGCATGTCGGCGTAGACGTCGCGGTCGAAGTCTCCGGCCACCGGCGCCGCGACGGCGGCGGCTCCCAGGGCGGCGGCCCTGCTGAGGGTCTCGGGCCACCCGGCCCGTTCCACCAGCCCCAGCGCCAGGCCCGCCACCAGCGAGTCGCCCGCTCCGGTCGGGTTGCCCTCCACCTTGTACGGCATGCGCGCCCGGAACGTCCCTTCGGGGGTGACGGCGAGCAGCCCGTCGGACCCCATGGACACGACCACGGACCGCGCTCCCCGGCCCCGCAGCGCCTGCGCGCCCTCCTCGGGGCCGCCTCCGGGGACGGCCCTGGCCAGTTCCTCGGCGTTGGGCTTGACGATCGAGGGACGCCCGCTCGGCGCGTGCCTGAGCGGCTCGCCGTCGGCGTCGACGATGGCGGGGACCCCCTGCTCGGCGGCGATCGCGGCCAGCGTGGCGTAGGTGTCGGCGGGGACGCCTCGCGGAAGGCTGCCCGAGATGACGACCGCCCTGGCGGTCGCCAGCAGGGACGTGTAGGTGTTCAGGAAGTTTCCGAGCTCGTCGGCCGTGACCTCGGGGCCGGGCTCGTTGAACAGGGCCGTGCGGCCGGCGCCGGTCTCGGAGACCACCAGCGTGGTCCGGGAGTCGCCGGCGACGCCGACGAGCGCGCTCGGCAGCCCGGCCGCCCGCAGGTCGGCCTCGACGGCCTCGCCGGTCGGCCCGCCCGCCAGGCCCGTGACCAGCACCTCCTGGCCGAGCGCGGCGAGCACGCGGGCGACGTTGACCCCCTTGCCGCCCGCCCGCCTGTGGACGGTGGAGACCCGGTTGACGCCGTTCCAGTCGACGCCGGGCACCTGGTAGGTGACGTCGAGGGCGGCGTTGAGCGTCACGGTCAGGATCATCAGGGCTCCGTGATCCAGGAGCCGCGCTTCATCACGCCCGCCACTTCCAGCGAGTTGTCGAGCACCACGAGGTCGGCGAACCTGCCCACGGCGATCGAGCCGACCTCGCCGTCGAGGCCGAGCACGCGGGCGGGTGTCAGCGAGGCCACCTGGACGGCCTCCGGCAGCGACAGGCCGACCTCCCGGACCGCGCGGCGGAAGGCGACGTCCATGGTGAGGGTGCTGCCCGCGATCGAGCCGCCCTCGACCAGCCTGGCCACGCCGTCGGTGACGGTCACCTCCATGGAGCCGAGCACGTAGGTGCCGTCGCCCATGCCGGTGGCGGCCATCGCGTCGGTGATCAGCGCGGTCCGGCGCGGCCCTGCCACGTCGAAGGCCAGGCGCAGCATCGCCGGGTGGACGTGCACGCCGTCGTTGATCAGCTCGACGGTGACGCGCTCGTCCTCCAGCAGCGCCGCGACGGGGCCGGGGGCGCGGTGGCCGAGCGCCGGCATCGCGTTGTACAGGTGGGTGGCGACGCTCGCGCCCGCTTCGACGCCCTCCAGGGTCTGCTCGAAGGTGGCGTCGCTGTGGCCGAGCGCGGCGATGACGCCCTGGGCCACGGCCGCCCTGATCGTGTCGAGCGCGCCGGGCAGCTCAGGGGCGATCGTGAGCATGCGGACGTGCCCGCGCCCGGCCTCGACCAGGGTCGCGAACTCCTGCGGCGTCGGTTCGCGCAGCAGCGCCGGGTTGTGCGCGCCGCAGCGCGCCTTGGAGATGTACGGGCCCTCGAAGTGGACTCCGGCCAGCAGGCCCTCGTCGCAGAGCTCGGCCAGCGAGGACGCGGCGGCGGCCAGTTCGTCGGTCGTGCCGGTGACCAGGCTCGCGATCATCGTGGTGGTGCCGTGGCGCTCGTGCAGCGCCACGGCCTCCCTGGCTCGGTCCTGCTCGCCGGTCGGGAAGGAGCCGCCGGCCCCGCCGTGGTTGTGGATGTCGACGAAGCCGGGTACGACGTGCCGCCCGCCCAGGCTGTGGCCGTCGCGGGGGGCCGATCCGCGGCCGATGTGCGTGATGCGGCCGTCTTCGATGGTCAGCCACCCGTCGTGCACTCCCTCGGAGGTCACGATGCGGGCGTCGGCGAGTGTAAGGCTCATGAAGAAAGGATCACAGATCGCGTGAGGTGCAGAGGCTCATCGGGGTTGAGGCCCTTGGCGAACGCCCTGGCCACTGCGACGCGCTGGGCCCTGATCAGCTCGGCCATCGGGTCGAGCCCGGACTCCATGAACGTGCCGCCCGTGGCCTCGACCTGCTCGCGCAGGCCCTCGGGGGCGGCGCCGAGCATCCAGGTGACGCGGGAGGGGCCGGCGATGCTGATCGGGCCGTGGCGGTACTCCATCGCCGGGTACGCCTCCGTCCAGGACCTGGACGCCTCGCGCATCTTCAGCGCCGCCTCCTGGGCCAGGCCCACCGACCAGCCGGTGCCGAGGAAGCTGTACTGCTCGGCGGCGGTCAGCTCGTCGGGGAGCGGGGCCGACACCGCCTGCTCTGCGTCGGCGATCGCCTGGGTCAGGTCCTCGCCGAGGCTGGCGCGGAGCAGGGCGAGCTGGGTGGTGGCGAAGCGGGTCTGGACGACGGACCGCTCGTCGGCGTAGTCGAGCACGATGGTCTGGTCTGCCGCCGTCATGATCGGGGTGTTCGGGTCGGCGGTGATGGCGGTGGACCTGGTCTGCGTCCTGCCGAGGAGTTCGAGGACCTCGGTGGTGGTGCCGGAGCGGGTCAGCGCGAGCACGCGGTCGTACGGGCGGCCGACGGGCGCCTCGGAGGCGGCGAACGCGTCGGTCTCGCCGAGCCCGGCCCGCTCGCGCAGCGCGGCGTAGGCCATCGCGATGAACCATGACGTCCCGCAGCCGATGACGGCGACTCGCTCGCCCGGGCTCGGCAGCGCGTCGGCCGGAACGTTCTCGACCGCGCGACGCCAGCATTCGGGCTGCGAGGCGATCTCGGCTTCGGTGTGGGTCGTCACCGGTTACCTCCCGTGATGTGATTGTTTCTGCGCTTTTTATATCAGATTAGAGCAGAATTGTGCACCGCTGGCTGTGTCTGGCTGGGTATGCCACGCTTGCTGCTGACCGGTCTCAAAGGGGGAAGACGTTCGTGTCCCGTTACGATCGATGGAACGCGATTCTCGAGCTGCTCGCCCAGGAAGGCAGGCTCTCCGTCGAGGAGGCGGCCCAGTCGCTCGACGTCTCGACCGCGACGATCCGCCGCGACTTCGACCAGCTCGCCCAGCAGCAGATGCTCATGCGCACCAGGGGCGGCGCGGTCGCCCAGAGCGTCAGCTACGACCTGCCGCTGCGGTACAAGACGGCCAGGCACGCCGATGAGAAGCAGCGCATCGCCGCGGCGGCGGCCGAACTGGTCATGCCGGGAGCGGTGGTCGGCATGAACGGCGGCACCACCACCTCGGAGCTGGCCCGCACCCTGGCGACGCAGGCCACCCTGGAGTCGGGCTTCACGATCGTCACCAACGCGCTGAACATCGCCTCGGAGCTGACGGTCCGTCAGCACGTCAAGATCGTGGTCACGGGCGGCGTGGCCAGGCAGCAGTCGTACGAGCTCATCGGCCCCCTGGCCAGCGGGGTGCTGGAGCAGGTGACCCTGGACATCGCGTTCCTGGGCGTCGACGCCCTCGACGTGGACCTGGGAGCCTCGGCGCACCACGAGGGCGAGGCCAGCGTCAACAACCTGCTCATCAGCCGCGCGGCCCAGGTGGTGGTGGTCGCCGACTCCTCGAAGGTGGGCAAGCGGGCCTTCTCCCGCATCTGCCCCATCACCCGGATCGACGCCCTGGTGACGGACGCCCGCCTCTCCGACGCCCTGACGACCCAGCTCACCGACGCCGGAGTGAAGGTCGTCCGTGCCTAGTCGGCGATCGCGCAATAGGGAGACACCCACCCGGGTACGTATCCCGGGCGAGACGGACCCAGGGGGATGAAACATGACGGCCGGAAGGGGTGTGGCTCGGCTCGGGCCCGTCGGGCGCACGGCGGCACTGGCCCGGATGGCCGCGCAGGAGCTGGACGTGGTCGTGGTCGGCGGCGGTGTGGTCGGCGCGGGTGTCGCGCTCGACGCCGCCACCCGGGGCCTGGACGTCGGCCTGCTCGAGGCGCGTGACTTCGCCTCGGGGACGTCGTCGCGCTCGTCCAAACTGATCCACGGCGGGCTGCGCTACCTGGAGCAGCTCAACTTCGAGCTCGTCAGGGAGGCGCTGCAGGAGCGCGCGCTGCTGCTGCAGCGGATCGCGCCGCACCTGGTGCGCCCGGTGCCGTTCCTGTTCCCGATGACGCACTTCGGGTGGGAACGGCCGTATGTGGGGGCGGGGGTGGCGCTGTACGACACGCTCGGCTTCGCCACCGGCCTCGCCCGTGGCGTGCCGGGGCACCGGCACCTGTCCAGGAGCCGGGCGCTGCGGCTGGCGCCCGCGTTGCGGAAGGCCGCCTTCACGGGGGCCGTCCAGTACTGGGACGCGCAGGTGGACGACGCGCGGTACGTGATGACGGTGCTGCGCACGGCGGCCACCTACGGTGCGCAGGTCGCACCGCGTGCCCAGGTCGTGGGGTTCCTGCGGGAGGGGGAGCGCGTCACCGGCGTGCGGGTGCGCGACCTGGAGAGCGGCAACGAGGTGGAGGTCCGGGCGCGTCAGGTGGTCAACGCGACCGGCGTGTGGACCGACGACATCCAGGAACTGGTGGGAGGGCGCGGCCAGATCCACGTCCGGGCGTCCAAGGGGATCCACCTGGTGGTGCCCAAGGACCGGATCCACTCGCTGGCCGGAGTCATCCTTCGCACCGAAAAATCGGTACTTTTCGTGATTCCGTGGGGGCGGCACTGGATCATCGGCACCACCGACACCGAGTGGACGCTGGACAAGGCGCACCCGGCCGCCTCGAGCACGGACATCGACTACCTGCTCGACCACGTGAACGCGGTGCTGTCGGTGCCGCTGACCCGCGACGACGTGGAGGGCGTCTACGCGGGGCTGCGGCCGCTGCTGTCGGGAGAGTCGGAGGAGACGTCCAAGCTGTCGCGCGAGCACGTGGTGGCCCATCCCGTCCCGGGCCTGGTGATGATCGCCGGAGGCAAGTACACGACGTACCGGGTGATGGCCAAGGACGCGGTCGACGCCGTCGCGCACGGGCTGGACCAGCGGGTGCCGCCGTCCTGCACCGACAGGATCCCGCTGGTGGGGGCCGAGGGCTACCAGGCGCTGTGGAACTCCAGGCACCGGCTCGCGCAGAAGTCCGGGCTGCACGTGGCCCGCATCGAGCACCTGCTTCAGCGGTACGGCTCGCTCATCGACGAGGTGCTGGAGCTCATCGAGAGCGACAGCTCCCTGGCCAGGCCGCTGAACGGCGCCGACGACTACCTGCGCGCGGAGATCGTCTACGCCGCCACGCACGAGGGCGCCCGGCACCTGAACGACGTGCTGACCCGCCGCACGCACATCTCGATCGAGACCTTCCACCGGGGCGTGGCCGTCGCCCAGGAGGCGGCCGAGCTGCTGGCCGTGCCCCTCGACTGGGACGGCGAGCAGGTCAAACGCGAGGTCGAGTACTACTCCAAGCGGGTCGAGGCCGAGCGCCTCTCCCAGGAGCAGGACACCGACCAGGAGGCGGACGCCATCAGGCTGGGCGCCCCCGAGATCGAGCCGGTGGTCGCGCCCGAGCGCTCGTGACGGCGGCCCGCGCCACTGGGAGGCGCGGGCCGCTGGTCACGGGTGGCTCAGGGGGCCGGCGACGGGTTCAGTGCAGCGGAATCCACGCCTGCTTCGCCAGCGTGGTGGCGTCGTTGACCTGGACACCGTCGTAGGAGACGGTCCAGATCGCGTCGCCGATCACCATCGAGCGCTGGATGCCCGGCTGGTAGGTCTGGCCCTGCTGCTTCTGCACCGGGTGCTGGATCAGGCCGACCTTGGTCACCGCGGAGTCGTCGATCTTCAGCACGACCGCGCCGACCTCCTCCCGGTTCGCGCTGTAGGTGTTCATCGGGATCACCGACAGCCCGGTCTTCGGCCAGTACAGGAACGCGTGCGGGTCCCACTCGGCCTCCGAGCCCGAGTCCTTCTGGAACAGCTGCGACAGCCGCTTCGGGTTCGCCGGGTCGCTGACGTCGAACAGCGAGATCTGCGTGCCGAGGGTCCTGCCCTTCTCGCTGGCCTCCTGGCCGATGCCGATCAGCCGCCCCTCGTTGCCGGGGTGCAGGTAGGCGGAGTAGCCGGTGATCTTCAGTTCGCCGGTCACCTTCGGCGCGGACGGGTCCCGCAGGTCGAGCGTGTAGAGCGGATCGACCTGCTTGAACGTGACGCAGTAGCCGACCGGGCCGATGAACCGGACCGAGTAGATCCGCTCGCCCTCGCCCAGCCCGCCGACCGAGCCGACCTTCGCCAGCGTGTCGGCCCTGAGTACGGACACGCTGCTCGTGCTGGACTTCTCGGTGGTGAGCGTGGTCGCCACCCGCAGGTTCCCCTCGTACTCCGACAGCGAGTACTGGTTCAGCAGCCGCCCGGGAACCTTGCCCGAGGCGACGTACGAGGGCGGCCCCGCCTTGCCGATGTCGAAGCGGTGGACCTCGGTCTCCTCCGGGGGCTCCTTGACCGGCGGCTTGGTGGAGGCCGGTTCGGTGGCGGGGGCGACGTCCTCCAGCGCCCCCACCGGCACTCCTCGGGACCACCAGCGCGGGTTGCTCGTCACATAGAGGCTCTGGCCGGTGCCGTAGACGGTGTCGCCGTCGGCGGCCAGGGCGATCGGGTCGGTGCCCGCCTCCGTGACCCCCTGCGCCAGGTCGATCGTGTGGACGGTCATCAGCGAGGTGCCGGTGTAGTCGGCCGGGTGGCTGATCCGCTCGCACGGCACCGACGTCTTGCTGACCTTGCCGGACGCGTCGGTGATCTCGACCTTGGGCAGCCAGGCGTCGATCGGCGCCCGCCGCACCACGTCCTGGTTGAACTTCACCCGCTCAGGGTCGGCCGCGTTCTCCTTGGCCGGGGGGAATTCGATGTCGGGCTGGCTCCGGGTGACGATCCTGACCGTCGAGCCGACCATCCGGGCGTCGACGTAGCTGCCCTGCGGCTTGACCGTGCCGATCACCTTCGGCTCGCCCGCCAGGTCCACCAGCACGTACCTGGTCTCGCCTTGCGGCGCGAACGTCTTGTACATCGCGTTGCCGCCCTGGAACAGCACCAGCGCCCGGTCGCCCGAGACCAGCAGGTCGGCCGGGGTGTAGTCGGGCTCGCCCTGCTTCGTGAGGTCGAGTGACGCGGTGACCTTCCTGGTGGCCGTGTCGATGATCCGCAACGTGCCGCTGCTGACCGTGATGACCCGGTTGCCGTCGGTCTTGACCACGTCCGGCTCGTCCACGCCGGCCTCGTGCACGTTGGTCGTGGAGTGCTCGGGCGCCGCGTCGGCCTTGGCCTCGGGGGTGGCCATCGCGTTGTCGCGCATCATGTAGATCGGGGGGCCGCCGAAGCCCCACGGGCCGACGTTGGCCGCCGCGTGCTCGCGCAGCCCGCCGAGCATGTCGTCGCAGCTGCTGTAGGAGACCAGGCGCACCGCGTCCAGCCGCACGGGCGTGCCGCTCCCCGGGCCTCCCGTCGACGAGGTGCAGGCGGCGATGGCCGTCGCGAGGCCCGCGGCGGTCAGGGCCGTACGGATCAGCGTCTTCATGACCTCCTTGACGGATGCCAGGACGCGGAGGTTCAGGAACGCGGGGCCTGGTTGACGGTGAAGACGGGGCTGAAGTCGACCGCGTCGGGGATCTCCAGCAGCTTGCGCACCAGTTGGCCGTCGAAGGACACCACCTGGACCTGGTCTCGGTCCTCGTTGTCCTGCTCCCAGCAGAACAGGTGGGTCTCGTCGTACCAGCCGAGGACCTTGTCGCAGTCGGAGGCGAACTTGCGCACCCGCTTGCCCGTCTCGGAGTTCCAGACGCAGTGGTCGCCGTCGCCGCCGCTCGGGCAGTTCGTCACGAACAGCTTGCCCGAGGGGGAGAAGAGGTCGCGGGTGCCGGACGCCGGCTCGCCGATGTCCGGGGCGTCGTGGGTGGCCTTGCCGGAGGCGTCGAAGAAGCGCAGCGTGCTCTTGCCCGACATGTTGACGACGCCCTTCTCGTCGCCGTCCCAGCCGAAGGCGGTCTTGCGGATGGAGGTGTCGGCCACCCTGACGACTCTGGCCGTCTCCGCGGCGACGTCCACGATCACGAAGCCGAGGTAGGTCCACTTGCCGCGGTTCTCCTGCTCGATGTTGAGCAGGATCTTCGAGTTGTCACGCGACCAGGAACGGATGCTGCTGATCAGCGGCTTCTTCACGGTCTTGATCGTGGACCTGGTGCCCGTCCTCCGGTCGGTGATGATCACCGAGTCGTAGTCGTCGGAGGTGTAGTTCTTGCCCCGGCCCGCGAGGTAGTGGCCGTCGGACGAGACCATGGACTCCCAGTTGCCGGCGTACTTGGCGAACGTGCCGCGCAGCGAGCCCCTGGCGTAGTCGACCCAGTCGTCGGCCTTCTTGTTGAAGATCTCGTACGAGGTCAGCGTGATGGGGTCGGCCGGGCTCTCGTACAGCATGATCGAACCGCCGGTCAGCTTCACGGGCTTGCCCGCCTGCGGCACGCCCGTGGGCCTCGGCGTGACCGGCTTCCTGGTCTTGCCGGTCGTGGGGGTGGCGGTGGACGGCGCGGCGGCCGTCTCCTTGTTCGTGTTGATGACCACGACCAGCCCGGCGAGCAGCAGCAGGGCCACCCCGATGGCGCTGCCGATGAGGACCAGCGCCTTGCTCCGCCGTCCCGGAGCCTGCGGATAGCCCGTCTGGTAGACGCTGGGGTGCGTCGTCGGTGCCAGATGCGGGGGCGGGCCCGCCTGGGCGGGCATCGCCGGGTGGGACGGCGGCCCCGCCTGCGCGGGCATGGCCGGATGCGACGGCGGCCCCGCGTAGCCGGGCGGCGCCTGGTGCGCGACCGGCGCCGGATAGGAGGGCGGGCCCTGGTGGCCGCCGGACGCGGGCGGGGCCTGGTGGCCGGGCGGCGGCGCCTGGGGGTGGGACTGCCAGGCGGGGGCCGCCGCGGCGGCGCCCTGGGCGAGCATGCCGGAGTTCGGCACCGGATGCTGGAGCAGCCGCATCATCACCTGCTCGGCCGTCGGCCGCTGCGCGGGGTCCTTGGCCAGGCACGCGGCCACCACGTCACGCAGCGGCCCGTCGAGCACGCCCAGGTCGGGCTGCTGGCTCAGCACCCGGTTGATCACCGCGGGCATCGTGTCGCTGCCGAACGGCGCCCGCCCCGACGCGGCGAACACCATCGTGCTGCCCCACGAGAACAGGTCGGCCGCGGGCCCGACGGTGTGCCCCATGATCTGCTCGGGCGGCATGTACGACGGCGTGCCGACCGGCATGTTGCTGATCGTCGAGGTGGCGTTGAGCGCGCGGGCGATGCCGAAGTCGATCACGCGCGGGCCGTCGGCGCCCACGATCACGTTGGCGGGCTTGAAGTCGCGGTGCACGATCCCGGCCTGGTGGATCGCCGCCAGCGCGGTGGCCGTGCCGATGGCCAGCCGGTGCAGCGCGGACCCCGTGCGCGGCCCCTCCTCCTGCACCACCCGCTGGAGCGACGGCCCCTCGATGAACTCGCTGACGATGTACGGCCGGTCGTGCTCGACCCCGGTGCCGAGGACGGCGGCGGTGCAGAACGGGGCCACCTGCTGGGCGACCTGCACCTCGCGCAGGAACCGCCCGACGCTCACCTCGTCGCCCGCCTGGTCGGGGCGCAGCCACTTGACGGCCACGCGCGTGCCCGACGGGTCTCTGGCCAGGTAGACGACGCCCTGACCACCCTCGCCGAGCCGGCCTAGGAGCTCCAGACCCCCCAGCCTCTCGGGGTCTCCGGGTCTGAGCGACGCGATGGATGGCATGAAAGGGATTCTGGCCCCAGGCAAGGGATCCGCAAAAACTACCCGCCGGTAGGTTCACGGAATATCCTTCTGTAATGCACGTGACGTCCAGCGGCGGTACCCGCGAGATCATCGCCCCCTTCACCGGCGAACCCCTCACCGAGCTGCCCGTATCCAGCCCCGACGACGTACGCACCGCCTACGACAAGGCCAGGGCGGCCGGGCTCGGCTGGGCCGCGCTGCCGGCCGCCGAGCGGGCACGCCCGTTCCTGCTGCTGCACGACGCGATCCTCGACCGCCGCGACGAGATCCTCGACATCGTCCAGGACGAGACGGGCAAGGCCCGCAAGCACGCCTTCGAGGAGGTGCTGGACGTCGCGGGCTGCGCCCTCTACTACGCGCGCCGCGCCCCCGGCCTGCTCGCCCCGCGCAGGCGCGGCGCCATCTTCCCCCTCGCCACCCAGGTGCGCGAGCTGCGCCAGCCCAAGGGCGTGGTCGCGCTGATCTCCCCGTGGAACTACCCGCTGTCGCTCGGCGTCACCGACGCCGTGCCCGCGCTGCTGGCGGGCAACGCGCTCGTCCACAAGCCCGACACGCAGACCGCCCAGTCCACGTTGTGGACCATCGACCTGCTGGCCGAGCTCGGCATGCCGCGCGAGATCTGGCAGGTCGTGCTGGGCGAGCCCGCCGAGATCGGCGACGCGCTGCTCGACGGCGCCGACTACGTCGCCTTCACCGGCTCCACCCGCGGCGGCAGGAAGATCGCCGAGGAGGCGGCCAAGCGACTCATCGGCTGCTCGCTGGAGCTCGGCGGCAAGAACCCGATGCTGGTCCTCGACGACGCCGACGTCGACCGGGCCGTGCAGGGCGCCGTCCGGGCCTGCTTCACCAACGCGGGGCAGCTCTGCCTGTCGGTCGAGCGGCTGTACGCGCACGAGTCCGTGTTCGAGGTGTTCGCCGAGCGGTTCGCCAGGCAGGCCGGCAACCTCAAACTCGGCGCGGGCCGCGACTGGTCGGTGCAGATGGGCTCGCTCACCTCCCAGCGCCAGCTCGACGCGGTCACCGCGCACGTCGAGGACGCGGTGGCCAACGGGGCGAAGCTGCTGACCGGCGGCGAGCCCAGGCCGGACCTCGGCCCGTACTTCTACGAGCCGACCGTCCTCACCGGGGTCACCGAGGACATGCGGCTGTGCCGCGAGGAGACCTTCGGCCCGGTGGTCGCCGTGTCGGCGTTCTCATCCGACGACGAGGCGGTCGAGCTGGCCAACGACACCGCCTACGGGCTGAACGCGTCCATCTGGACGTCCGATCCGGCCCGCGGTCGCGCGCTCGCCGCCAGGCTCAGGGCCGGGACCGTCAACGTCAACGAGGGGTACGCCTCCGCGTACGCGTCCTACGACGCGCCGATGGGCGGGATGAAGGCGTCGGGGCTCGGCCGCAGACACGGCGCGGAGGGCCTGCTGCGCTACACCGAGGCGCAGACCGTGGCCTCGCAGGCGTCCTGGCTGGGCTTCGAGCCGCCGTTCGACCTGTCGGCCGAGACCTGGGCGGACGTGCTGACGACCACGCTCAAGACGATGCGGAGGCTGCGCCTGAAGTGATCGCGACGTATACACTGTAAACGATGAGCGATCAGGGAACGGCCGCGCGCATCGCGGCCGTGGCACAGCGGATCGTGGTCGAGGAGGGCGCCGACGCCGTGAGCATGCGGCGGGTCGGCGAGGCCGTCGGCATCACCGCGATGGCCATCTACCGGCACTACCCGAACCGCGAGGCGCTGCTCCGGGCCGTCGCCGACACCTGCGCCCGCGAACTGGCCGGCAGATGGCAGCAGCGGCCGGTGACCGGCGGGCTGATAGAGCGGATCGACGCGATGCTGGACGACTTCCTCGACTTCGCGCTCGGCAGCCCGCACCTCTACACCTTCCTGATGATGGACCCGTGGGCACGGGCGAAGCGCTTCCCTGACGACTTCCACGCCGACGAGGGGCCATTCGGCGCCCTGGTGAAGCTGGTCGAGGAGGGCATGCAGGTGGGCCTGCTGCGGGAGGACGACCCGCTGGAGGTCACGCTCACGGTCACCTCGGCCGCCCAGGGGCTGGTCCTGTACTATCTGGGCGGCCGGGTCGCGATGAAGGAGTCGGACTTCCGCGAGCTCTGCCACCGCACGGTGCGGAGGATCGTCGACGGCCTGGCAGGGGGAATAGCCCCTATTTCAGGAATGTCGTAGCAGAGCATGGAGATTCGCTACGTGGGCGGGCCGACCGCCGTGCTCGACCTGGGTGGGCTGCGCCTGCTGACGGACCCGACGTTCGACCCGCCGGGCGACTACCCGATCGGCGACCGGGCCCTCAGCAAGACCGGGGGGCCGGAAGAGGTCGGAGCCGTGGACGCCGTCCTGCTCTCGCATGACCAGCACCCCGACAACCTCGACAGGGCCGGGCGCGCCTTCCTGGCGTCGGCGCCGGTGGTGCTGTCCACGGGCTCGGCGGCCGAGCGGCTCGGCGACCCGGTCCAGGCCCTGCCGAACTGGACGCACGTCGACCTGCCCCGCCCCGACGGCGGCACGCTGCGGATCACCGGCGTCCCTGCCCAGCACGGCCCCGACGGGTCGGAGCACCTGGTGGGCGAGGTGACCGGGTTCGTGCTCAGCGGCGAGGGCCTGCCGACCGTGTACGTCAGCGGCGACAACGCCTCCCTGGACGTGGTCAGGGCCGTCGCCGAGCGGACCGGCGGGGCCGACGTGGCGATCCTGTTCGCCGGAGGCGCAAAGACGCCGCTGGCCGGCGACGCGTACCTCACCCTGCCCAGCGAGGACGTCGCCACGGCGGCGGACATCCTCGGCGCCCGGCACGTCGTCCCGCTGCACTTCGAGCACTGGGCCCACTTCACCCACGGCAGGGACACCCTCCCCAAGGCGCTCGCCGCGCTGGGCGAGCGGGCGCACGTGCCGGACCCCGGCCAGCGGCTGTCCCTGAGCTGACCGAGAGAGGCTGTGGGACAGTGGTGAGGTGAGCTGGGATGTGCGAGCACTGGACCTGCTGCAGGCAGGGCCGCCGACACCGCTGATCGAGGTCCCCGTCCAGGCGCCCGGTGTGCGGCTGCTGGCGAAGGACGAGTCCGTACACCCGACGGGAAGCATGCGGCACCGGCACGCCAGGGCGCTGTTCAGGCAGGCGGTGCTCGACGGGCTCGTCACCGAGGGCACCACTGTGGTCGAGGCCACGGGCGGCAACGCCGCGGTCGCCCAGGCGTGGTTCGCCAGGCGGCTCGGCCTGCCGTACGTGGTGATCATGCCGGGTGCGTACGCCGAGGAGCGGGCGCGGCCGGTGGAGGAACTGGGCGGCGAGTGCCGGTTCGTGACCCCGCCGCTGGCGATCTACGACGCCGCCAGGAAGGTCGAGGGGCACTTCCTCGACCAGTTCGGGCGGGCGGCCGAGCATGACCTGGCCGCCGAGCTGTTCGCCCAGGTACGTCCCGACTGGGTGGTGGTGGGTGCGAGCACCGGCGCGACCTCGGCCACGCTGGGCCGCTGGGTCCACGACCGCCGCGACGGCGGCTCCCTGGAACCGGGCCTGGGCGGCGCCGCCCCGTTGGAGTGCCGGGTGGCCGTGGCGGATCCGGAGAACTCGGCGTACTTCCCCGGCTGGACCCTCGACGCGCCCGACTACGCGACCGGCATGCCGTCGAGGATCGAGGGCATCGGGCGGCCGCGCATCGAGCCGGGCTTCCGTCCGGACCTCGTCGACCTGGTGATCCCGGTGCCCGACGCGGCGAGCGTCGCGGCCGCGAGGCATCTCAGGAGCCTCACCGGGCTGGCCGTGGGCGCCTCGTCGGGCACCGCGCTCTGGGCGGCCCTGGAGCTGGTCGAGCGCATGCGTGCCAAGGGGACGACCGGCACGGTGGTCACCGTCCTCGGCGACGCCGCCGACCGGCACCTGGCCACCTGCCACGACGACGCCTGGGCCGCCGCCAAGGGCCTCGACCTCGGGCCGCCCACCGAGGAGCTGCGTCACCGCGTCGGCTAGCGGCTTGCGGCGGTCAGCGGAGCCGGTGGCTGACCCAGACGTTGGGCTCGACGTAGACGGCGTAGTCGTGCTCGACGCTGCAGTGCACCGGGTTGAGCGCTTTCGGCACCTCCACCATGCCCGAGCGGTCGAACGGCAGCTCGGTCCACTCGCGCCACTCGGCGAGCGTGCCCGCCACCACCATCGAGCGCGGCGCCACCTTGACGATCCGCCCGCCCGCCCGGACGTGCACGCGCAGCCAGGCGTCCGACGGCAGCCCGTCCGCGCGGGTCCTGGACGCGTACGCGTCCATCGGGGTGTGTGGTTCGAGGTGTTTCTGGTTGGGCCGGACCGGGGCCACCAGCTCGGCGAAGCCCAGCCGGGTCGCGGTGTCGCGCATGGCGGCCACCATGTGCGGTGAGACGCCGGTGCCGAGGAGGTCCTGCCTGACGGTGATCTCCAGCGCGGAGATCCTGTCGGGCTTCTCGCCGCGCTCCCTGGCCAGCCAGCCGCGGCGGATCACGCCGTCCCAGCCGTCGTCGGGCAGCTCGTCGTCTTCGGACGTGTAGGGGATCATGCAGCCCCTCGCCGCCAGCCTGCCTGGTTCGGTGTCGTCGTCGGCCACCAGGACGTACTCGGCGTAGACGGTGTCGGCGATCGGGTAGAAGAGGTCGGCGATCGGGTCGTTCAACATGAACGCCCCCCACGTGTGCTCCATCTCCCATAAGTCGGCGGCGAACTCGGGGCGTTCGGCCAGTGTGGTGATCCGCAGAGACATGCGGAGCATTGTCACATCTCGGCGGGCCGCTGGATGGGCTGATGCTCCGTTCTGAAGATCAACGTGGTCTGCAGGTGCACGATCTCCCGCCTGATCAGGAACTTCTCCAGCGCGAGCCGGTGCAGGTGGTCGGCGTCCGCCACGGCCACGTGGACGAGGAAGTCCTCGGTGCCCGCGACGTGGAACAGGGTGATCGTCTCGGGCAGGCCGAGCACGAGGGCCCGCAACGGGTCCACGATCTGGCTGGTGTGCGGTTTGACCCGCAGGGCGAACAGCGCCTGGAGAGGGCGTCCGAGCCGGGCGGTGTCGACCGTGGCGCGGAACCCGGTGATCACGCCTCGGCGCCGCAGTGACCGCACCCGTTCGAGCGCCGTGGAGGGGGCCACGCCCAGCCGTTCGGCGAGGTCCTTGTTGGGCAGCCGCGCATCCTTCTGCAACTCGGCCAGGATCGCCAGGTCAATCGAATCCAGTTCGGCGTTGCTCGCCATTATCGCCCTCCCGTTCGGCGACCCTAGCCCCACACCGCAGAATTAACCAATATTTCGGGCTATGTGGAACGTTGATGAGTTCACCGACGCGGCCGCGATCACCGTCGAGGAACTGGCCGCCTACGTGGACGAGAGCCAGCACGGCCGCGCCCCCGTGCTGCGACGGCAGCCGCCCGGAGAGCTGGCCGACCGCCTCGGCCTCGCCGACCTGATCGCCAAGGGCGGCCTCACCCCCGAGACCTACCGAGCCTTCCTCAGGACGTTCCTCGCCGAAGGCACCCGCCTTCATCACCCCGGCTTCCTCGCGCACCAGACGGCCTCGCCGGACTTCCCCGCCGCCCTGGCGGACTTCGTGCACGGCGCCACCAACAACCCCATGGCCATCTACGAGATGGGCGCGGCGTCGGCCACGGTCGAGTTCGAGGTCCTCAGGTGGATGCTGGAGAAGGTCGGCTTCCCGGCCGGTGGCGGCGTCCTCACGCACGGCGGCTCGTTGGCGAACCTGACGGCGCTGCTGGCGGCCCGCGCCCGCGCGGTGCCGGACGCCTGGGAGCGCGGAGTCCCCGGTGACCTGGTGATCCTCGCCCCGCCCTCGGCTCACTACTCGATCGCGCGGGCGGCCTCGATCCTGGGTCTCGGGCAGCGCGCCATCGTCCCGCTCGAAACGGACGAGCTGGGCCGCATTGACATCACCCGCCTACCCGAAATTTCCGGGAAAAGGGTGATGGCGCTGGTGGCGTCGGCCTGCGCCACGGGCACCGGGCTGTACGACGACCTGCGTCCCATCGGGGAGTGGTGCCGCGAGCGCGGCGTCTGGTTCCACGTGGACGGCGCCCACGGCGCCTCCGCCCTCCTGACGGACCGGCACCGGCACCGGCTCGACGGCGTGGAACTGGCCGACTCCGTCATCTGGGACGCGCACAAGATGCTCAGGACGTCCGGGCTGGCCGCTGCCGTCCTCGTCCGCAGGGAACAGGACCTCGACGCCGCCTTCAAGCAGGAGGCCAGCTACCTCTTCTACGGCGACCAGGGCTTCGACCTCATCCGCCGCACGGTGGAGTGCACCAAGGCGGCGCTGGGCCTCAAGATCTTCCTCAACCTCGCCTGGCGCGGGGAGGAGGGCCTGGGCGAGTACGTCGCCCGCCAGTACGCCACGGCCCACCGCTTCTGGGAGCTCGCCCGCCGCCGTCCCGGCTTCGAGCTGCCGTACGAGCCGGAGAGCAACATCGTCTGCTTCAGGTTCGGCCAAGGAGACCAGGCGGAGCTGCGCGAACGCCTGATGCGGAACGGCTCCTTCTACCTGACCTCCACGGAGCTCAACGGCGTCCGCCACCTGCGCGTCACGGTCATGGCCCCGGCGACGGACGACGCCACCCTGGAAGCCCTGCTGGACGAGATCGCCTCCCTCCGGCCAGGGGGTCCTCAAGATCAGACAGCTGCGCTAGCGTCGCAGGCATGACGGAACTCGACGCCAGGTTGCGTGCCATCACCGACCTGATCGTGGCCGACGTCCGGGAGACGGGCGGCAGGCACGAATACGACGGCAAGATCCAGGACCTGTCGCCCGAGGGCGTCCGGGCCGGGCTGGCCCGCCTCGGCGAGGGCGACGTGCCGCGGGACGCCCACGACGCCGAGCACCTGCGGGTGTTCGAGGAGGCGCTGCGCACCCAGCTCGGCGAGCTGGAACTGCACAGGAAGAACCCGCTGATCCACCTGTCCAACCTCGACCTGGCCTGCTACGACCGCGACTACGCCCCGGAGGAGGAGCGCGCCGCCGCCAAGGCCGCGCACCTCGCGCTCTGGCCGGACGCCGTCGAGCAGTCGATCGCCTCGCTCGACCAGGTCACCGCCCCCGTCGCGAAGTCGCTGGCGGGAGCGGTCAAGGGGCTGGCGGCGGGCGTCACCGACGAGGCCGCGCTGGAGGCGCACGCCCGGCTGCTCGCGCACGTCGAGCGCGCCGCCGTCGAGGGCGACCCCGACGCCGCGCTGGGCGGCGAGGCGCTGGCCCGGCTGATGGGCACGGCGGAGGGCCTGCCGGTGGACCTCGGCAGGCTGGCGGAGCGGGCCGACGCCGAGCGCGACAGGCTCATGGCGCTGCTCGCCGAGAGCTGCGCCAAGCTCGGCCAGGCCGGCCGGCCGCCGCTCGATGTGGTGCGCGAGTTGGTCAAGCAGCACCCCGACGCCGACGGCGTGATCGAGGCGGCCAGGATCGGCACCGAGAAGGCCATCGCCTTCACCCGGGAGAAGGACCTCGTCCCCTACCACGACGGCGAGTGCCTGGTCGGCCTCGCGCCGGAGTCGCGCCGCTGGGCGATGGCGATGATGGCGTGGAACTCGCCCGGCGAGCCCGAGGGCCCGTCCTGGTACCACATCACGCCGCCCGACCCGTCCTGGCCCGCGCAGGACGTCGAGGAGTGGCTGGAGGTCTTCAGCGACACCACGCTGCCCGCGATCAACGTGCACGAGGTCGCGCCGGGGCACTTCTCGCACGCCCGTGCCCTGCGCCGCGCCGGTTCGGACGTCCGGCGGCTGCTGCAGTCGCTGGCGTTCATCGAGGGCTGGGCGCACTACGCCGAGGAGCTCTGCGTCGAGGAGGGCTTCGAGGCGCAGGATCCGCGCTTCGAGATCGGCGTGTGGGTGGAGGCGCTGATCCGCGTCACCCGGCTGGCCTGCGCGATCGGCGTCCACACCGGGCAGTTGACGGTGGAGGAGGGGGCCAGGCGGTTCGAGTCCGACACGCACCTGGCCGGCCCGGCCGCGCTGTCGGAGGCCAGGCGGGCCTCGTTCGACCCGACCTACGGCCGCTACACCTGGGGCAAGCTGCTCATCCTCGACCTGCGCGAGCAGGCCCGCAAGGAGTGGGGCGGCGGTTTCACCCTCCAGCGCTTCCACAAGGCGCTGTTCGATCTCGGCTCGCCGCCTCTGGGACTGATCGGCCGCATCCTGTAGCGTCGAAGCGAGCGCTTGGCCTGCCGGTCGGGCGGCTGCGGGCCCAGCTCGAGACCCTGCTGGCGGGGGGAGTGCCCGGCCACGGCTGATCTACGGTGCAGGGCCAGGTGGAATTGTCACGGCCGATACACTGAGAACACCGCATTCGCCTTTGGGGGGTTCTCTCGGTGTCTGAATTCGACACAGTGCTCGTCGTCGACTTCGGCGCGCAGTACGCACAGCTGATCGCCAGGCGCGTCCGCGAATGCCATGTCTTCTCCGAGATCGTCCCCTCGACGATGCCGGTCGAGGAGATGCTGGCCAAGAAGCCGAAGGCGATCATCCTGTCCGGCGGCCCCTCCTCGGTCTACGCCGAGGGCGCGCCGGCCGTCCCTGACGGCCTGTTCGAGACCGGCGTGCCCACGTTCGGCATCTGCTACGGCTTCCAGGCCATGGCCAGGGCGCTGGGCGGCGAGGTCGCCCGCACGGGCGTCGCCGAGTACGGCGGCACCCAGCTCGACGTGCTCAGCGAGGGCGTGATCTTCGCCGGGCTGCCCGCCACCCAGAAGGTGTGGATGTCGCACGGCGACAGCGTCGCCGCCGCCCCCGAGGGGTTCGCCGTCACCGCCTCCACCCGCGAGACCCCGGTGGCCGCCTTCGAGCACCCCGCCCGCGGCCTGTACGGCGTGCAGTTCCACCCCGAGGTGCTGCACTCCGAGCACGGCCAGCAGGTGCTCAAGCACTTCCTCGACGCCGCGGGCTGCCGCCCCACCTGGACCATGCTCAACATCGTCGAAGAGTCCGTGGAGGCGGTGCGGCGGCAGGTCGGCGACGGCCGGGCCATCTGCGCGCTGTCGGGCGGCGTCGACTCCGCGGTGGCCGCCGCGCTCGTCCAGCGTGCCATCGGTGAGCGGCTGACGTGCGTCTTCGTCGACCACGGGCTGCTGCGCAAGGGCGAGGCCGAGCAGGTCGAGCGCGACTTCGTCGCCGCCACGGGCGTCAAGCTCCGGGTGGTCGACGCCGCCGACCGCTTCCTGAAGGCGCTCGAAGGCGTCAGCGACCCGGAGGAGAAGCGCAAGATCATCGGTCGCGAGTTCATCCGCGTCTTCGAGGACGAACAGCGCGCCATCCTGGCCGACGGGCCCGTCGAGTTCCTCGTCCAGGGCACCCTCTACCCCGACGTGGTCGAGTCGGGCGGCGGCACCGGCACCGCCAACATCAAGTCGCACCACAACGTCGGCGGTCTGCCGGAAGACCTCCAGTTCACCCTGGTCGAGCCGCTGCGCACGCTGTTCAAGGACGAGGTGCGGCGCGCGGGCGAGGAGCTCGGCCTGCCGTCCGCCATGGTCTGGCGTCAGCCGTTCCCCGGCCCCGGCCTCGGCATCCGCATCGTCGGCGAGGTCACCCGCGACCGGCTCGACCTGCTGCGCGAGGCCGACGCGATCGCCCGCGAAGAGCTGTCGCGCGCCGGTCTCGACAGGGAGATCTGGCAGTGCCCGGTGGTGCTGCTCGCCGACGTGCGCTCCGTCGGCGTCCAGGGCGACGGCCGCACCTACGGCCACCCGGTGGTGCTGCGTCCGGTGACCTCCGAAGACGCGATGACGGCCGACTGGGCGCGGGTGCCGTACGACGTGCTGTCGCGCATCTCCACCCGCATCACGAACGAGGTCCGCGACGTCAACCGCGTGGTGCTGGACGTGACCAGCAAGCCGCCCGGCACCATCGAGTGGGAGTGACCCGCAGGTAGCTGGTGACCCTGGCCGACTGCTCGCGCAGGCACAGCGCGAGCGTCGCCAGGGCGGCACGCGAGCGCTACGACGCCCGCCAGGCCGTCGCCGTCTAGGCCGCCGTCTTCCGCGATGCGAGCACGATGTCGCCCACCCGTCTCGGCAGCCGGATGAGGCTCGCGACGAGCAGCGGCAGCAGGACGATGCCGACGAAGATCGGCGAGGCCATGTAGCGGAAGTCCTGCGCCGAGATGTTGGCCAGGATCGCGAGCTGCTGCCCCACGACCACCGCCGCCACCCCGACCACGTACCGGTTGCGCAGCGTCCAGGCGGCCAGCGCGACCGTCAGGTACGACAGATACGACCAGAGCGCCCCGCGCCACAGCAGCCAGTCGAGATTCGGCGCCATGGTCGCGGTCAGCCACGGGTCGGCGTACCGGTACAGCTCCTGCGACAGCGGCCGCAGCGAGTACACCCACCGCCCCTGGAAGTCGGGGACCTTGGTGGGCCCGACGTAGGTGTCGGCGTTGGGCCTGCGGGAGAAGTGGTAGGTCATCCCCGCGGGCGTGGAGTCGTCCGCGAACAGCTTCCATGCGATCGCGCCCCTGCACAGGCGCGCGTCGATCACCAGCCGCGGCTGCTCCACGAGCAGCCGCTTCCACAGGTCGAGCAGCTGGCCGGCGTGCGCGTCGGCCTGCGGCCAGCTGAAGTCGCGCCGCCAGATCAGCGGGTTGATCGTGGTGCACACGCCGCCCTCGGTCCACCTGGTCAGCGGCGCGACGGACGCCATGAGCGTCTTGTCCTGCTCGCTGAACAGCTCGGGATGGTCGCGGTAGGCGACGGCGATGTCGCCGAAGGCCGTGTGGTAGACGTACGTCTTCGACGGCGCCAGGATGCCGAACTGCGGGAACACCAGGTTGGTGAGCAGGAGCGGGATGGCGGCCGCGGCCGTCCCGACCAGCGCCAGCCGGATCCGGGCGGCGTTGACGGCCACGAGCAGCACGACGACGGCGATCCCCACGACGAGGAACCCGTTCGCCCTGAACAGGCCGAGCAGGGTCATCAGCGTTCCGAGGGCGGCCAGTCTGCGGCCGGTGACCGTGCGGTCGCCCGCGATCCGGGCGCACACCCCGGCGATCGCGATCGCGCAGATCGTGAACGGGACGTCCTTCCAGAGCGTGACGGAGAACGCCCCCGCGGTCGGCAGAAAGGGGAGCAGGAGGGCCACGGCCGTCGTGGTCCTGCGTGGCGCGCCGACCTTCTTGAGCGACTGCGCCAGGTACGTGATCGCCGCCGCCATGGCGGTGGTCTGGAAGAACGTGACCCAGCCGATGTCACCGTCGACCCTGAAGCTGAGCCAGAGCAGCGCGTCGTAGAGCACCGAGTGGTCGCTCACCCACGGCCCGACCATGGTGTGGCTCAGGTACAGGACGGAGTCGCGGCTGAAGAGCCCCGGGTACAGGGCCGCCCACCAGCACACGAGCACGGTCTGGATGGCCGTGAACGTGGCGAGCGGGCCCCAGATCGCAGGCTTCGCGGACTCTGTCTGCATGGCTCCAATCCCCAAACATGCCGAAAGCCCCTGCCTGCCTCCAACATGGGCAAGCTACCGCACTTTACGGATAGGTAACTCCGGCTGTCAGAGCCTTACCGCGTAGCAGCGCCGGGACCGTGACGAGGCGGTAGCCCTGTTTCTTCAGCTCTTTGATGATCTCCGGCATCGCCTGGACCGTCTGCGGGACCGTGTCGTGCATGAGGATCACGCCGTCGCGCTTGGCCAGCCTGAGCACCGCCGCCTTGATCTGCTTGACGTCGCGCAGCTTCCAGTCGAGCGTGGTGCCCGACCACAGCACCTGCGCCAGGTCCTGCTGCCCCGCCAGCCCCAGCACACGCTCGTCGGTGTGCCCGTACGGAGGCCGGAACATCTTCGGCCGCCGCCCGGTGGCCTGCTGGATGAGCGCCTGGGTGCTCTTGATCTCGTCGATGACGTCGTCGTCCAGCTTGGACGGCAGCGACGGGTGCGAGTAGGTGTGGTTGCCGATCGCATGGCCCTGCGCGGCCTCGCTCCTCGCGACCGCCGGGCGCCGCTCCACCTGCTTGCCCACCAGGAAGAAGGTGGCCTTGGCCTGCTCCTTCCGCAACACCTTCAGCAGGGTCGCGGTGTGGTCGCTCGGCCCGTCGTCGAAGGTGAGTGCCAGGCACTTCACCTTGGCGCAGTCGGCCTTCGCCCGGACGTCCGCGGCCGGAAGCGACGTCATCGTCAGCGCCGCCGCCAATAAGCTGTGAATCACCACAGCCGCCACTTTAAGGGCAAATTGCCACGCGCGAGCAGCCCGTCAGATGCGTTTCCTGAAGACCCGCAGGTCATTGCCGTAGACCACGCGGTGCGCGGTTTTGGACAGTTCCAATGTGAGCGAGTTCTCGGCCGCCCACCGCTCGACCGTCGCGACCGGCACGGGGTGGATCCACTCGCGGGCGATGATCAGGTCGTGGACGCGGCAGGCGGCGTTGCGCCACCTCGGGCGGGCGCTCATGTCCTTGTAGATGAACAAGCCGCCCGGACGCACCGACGCGCACGCCTTGTCGAACACCTCGCGCTGCCAGGAGACGGGCACATGGTGGATGACGTCCTGCATGTGGACCACGTCGTAGGAGCGGTCGGGCCACGGCAGGCGCGCGTCGCGGTGCTCGAAGCGCAGCGTCGAGCCGGTGTCGCCGAGCCGCGCCGCCATCTCCCGCGCCAGCCCGATCGCGACCGGGCACGGGTCGAACCCGTGCCCCTCGATGCGGCGGCCGCGGGCCGCCATGAGTCCGAGTGAGAGCCCCGAGCCACAGCCGATGTCGAGCACGGTCGAGCCCGGCGGGACGAACCCGATGGTCTCCTCGAACGGGCAGACCAGCACGCGCAGCCGCTGCTTGAGCCGGAGCGCCCGCGGCGCGTCCGCGTAGAGCCGCCAGGCGTCCTGGAGCAGCAGGCGCCGGTCGAACACCTCGTGGTCGAAAGTGAGCGTCACGTGAGTCTCCTAGCTCGGCTTGCGGGCGCGCAGGAACAGCGTCACGCCCTTGAGCGACGTGACCGGCAGGTGTCTTTCGAGCATGACGACCGCCGAGAGTGCCGTGTTGACCAGGGCGGGAGTCTCGGCGAGGTCGCTCCCGGTGGAGCGCCGGCGGTGCCTGGCCACCAGCGGGCGCAGCAGCACGTTCCAGCTCCACAGCCGCTCGACCTGCAGGCCGCCCTTCTCGACCACGGCCGTCAGCGACTCGCGGCAGTAGCGCCGCACGTGCCCGACCGCCTCGTCGTGGGCCGACCAGAGCGCCATGTCGCACGGCACCGCGATCAGCGTGCGTCCGCCCGGCCGCAGGGCCTTGGCGATCTGCTCGGTGACCAGGTAGTCCTCGTCGATGTGCTCCAGGACGTCGAAGGCGGTGACGAGGTCGAAGCTGCCCGGGGCCACCGGCAGGTCGCGGGCGTCGGCCAGGAGGCACTTGAGCCCGCGCTCCCTGGCCACCTGCACCGCGACCTCGGAGAAGTCGGTCGCGGTGGCGTCCCAGCCGTCCTCGACCAGGACGCGGGTGTTGCCGCCGCCCGCCGCGCCGATGTCCAGGGCTCGTCCGGGACGCAGCCCCCGCAACTCCCGGCGGAGGATCGCCCGGCGCTCCCGGTACCACCAGTGGGTGTCCTCGAGGGCGACGAGGCGGCGGATCTCTGTAGCTTCCATGATGGTCATCTCCGTGAGCGGGCGAAGACCCAGCGGTCCAGCGCGACGAAGCGGAGCAGGGTGAGCCCGCAGTACGTCGCCACGACGGCGGTCACTTCGAGCAGGCGGTTGATCCCCGGGGCGGCCGCCTGCAGGCCGAGCACGGCCGTCGTGGTGACGGCGTAGTTGGCCAGGAAGAGCAGCGCGGCCTTCAGGCGCATGGCCGTGTGGGGGCCGCCGAGGCGGTTGAATGTCCAGCGGCGGTTCGCCTCGGTGTTGGCGATCGCGGTGAGGACGAGGGCGCCGAGATTGGCGAGCGCGGGCGCCCAGTGTTCGCGGAGCGGGAGGTAGAGCAGCGCATAGATAAATCCGGAAAATGCGCCAATTATCGAGAAAGATGTGAATTTAGCCAGGGTGACGGCCCTCGGCCTGGCGACCACCGCGTTCGGATGCGTGGGCGTCGGCTCGGCCCGCCTCGGCACGCCCACCCTCGCCCGGCCGGTGGACATCGACCAGGCGACCCTGGCGAGGCCCTTCAGGTCGTCGACCGCCGTCCTGACCACGCGGACGCGGGAGTCCAGGTCCTCGATCCAGTCGACCGGCACCTCATGCACCCGCAGGCCGTTGTGCTCGGCGAGCAGGAGCAGCTCGGTGTCGAAGAACCAGCTGTCGTCCTCGACGTGTTCCAGCAGCGGCCTGATCACGTCCGCCCTGGCCGCCTTGAAGCCGCACTGGGCGTCGCTGAACCTGACGCCGAAACCGTAGCGGAGCAGGGCGTTGTAGCCGCGTGAGACCACCTCGCGCTTCAGCGAGCGCCGGGTGCGGGCGCTGTGCGCGAGCCGGGTGCCGATGGCGACCTCGGAGTGGTCGCTGGCCAGCGAGGCGACCAGCGGGAACAGCGCGCCGAGCCCGGTGGAAAGGTCCACGTCCATGTAGGCGACGATGTCGGCCGGGCTGTCGCGCCAGGCCGCCTTCAGCGCCGCGCCCCGCCCCCTGACGTCGATCTTGCGGGCGTACACCTGGTCGAACTCGCTCGCCAGACGCAGGGCGGTCGGCCAGGTGTCGTCGGTGCTGCCGTTGTCGACGATCGTGATACGCCACGGCAGCGGGAACGAGCCCCCCAGAAAGGCGCTGAGTGTCCTGACGCAGCCCGGCAGCGCACGTTCCTCGTCGAGCACCGGGATGACGATGTCGACGGACGCGAGCCTGACCGGGCCGTCGAGGACGACGGTGCCGGGGCGATGCTCCATGGCGGCAGTCGTGTCCATACGGTCCCCTGATCCCTTGTGGCCGTCGTGCTCCAGAAATGTTGCTGGTGCCGTCGCGCCGACGCTCGCGGTTTCATCGCAACATTCTCAGAGGAGGGGAGAGTTTTACCGTCAGGTGAGCTCGTAGACCGAGCAGACGCCGCTGTGGAAACGCAGTTTCGCGAACTGCCCAAGCGTCGGAGCCGCCGGATTCACGGAATTGTCCACCAAAAGCCATTTAACGCGGTATTTGCTGATGAGTTCCTTGACGTTCTCGGCGGACGGCTCCCGGAACACCGCGTCGTTCGCCGCCAGCCGGGCGGGATCGGCGAACGGGATGGCGACGTACGTCATCGTCGCCTGGTGAGCTCTCGACAGCGTGCTCGCCGCGTACGCCCAGCCCTCGACCAGTACGCGACGCTCGCTGTACCCCGACACCCAGAAGTGACGGCTGTCGCAGTGCTTCTTGAGCAGCGGACGGCAGTGCCCGTTGGTGGCCACCACGTCGTCGGGGGCGGAGTGGTCGCGCAGCCACCTGCCCGCCTCGACGGCCCCGGCGGGGACCGTCACGTCGAACACTCCAGGAGGGGCGAAAGGACTGGCCACCTTGGCCGCCGTCGACGGCACCAGGTAGCCCGTCACCAGCGCGAGCAGCACCAGGCCCACCGGCCTGCGCCACAGGGCGAGCAGCAGCCACACGACGGCCGCGACGAGGATCAGCACCAGGTACGGCTCGGCGACGTTCGGGAAGCGGTGGTGACGCACCGGGATGTCCGGCCCGAACGCCTTGGCGGCGAAGGCCAGCCCGGCCCCCGCGACCAGGGCGCAGACCGCGAGCGGCCACGAGTCCCGGCGCGCGGCGACCATGGCCGACGCACCGGCCACGGCCGCGATCGACAGGTAGGGCCGGGCCCCCTCCAGGAAGTAGAGCTGCCCGATCGCCGGATGGCCGAGCAGCAGCCACGCACCGATCCCCGCCGCTCCGATGCCGACCAGCAGCGACACAGCCGGATCCGCCACGACCGCCCACCGGCTCTCAGCCTGCGGCACTCCCGGGCCGACCGCCCCGGCTCGCCGGATGACCAGCCCCGACAGCCCGGCCCACACGCAGGCCAGGCAGAACAGGTAGATGGCCGTCATCCCGAGGACCGTCCGCAGCGGAGCCGCGGCCATCTCCGGCTCTGAGAGGTCCGCCGCCGCCCGCCACATCCGGCGCATGGTGTCGAGGGGGGCGATCGTCATCCCCTGCGCGTCACGCCCGAAGACGACGAACTGCGCGATCAGCAGGCACGCCCCCGTGATCGCCGCAGCGGTCACCGTCGGGCGGTGCAGGCGTCTGTCGACCAGCCAGCGGACGGCCAGCACGAGCGCCAGCCCGCCGAGAAGGAGGGGGAGGAACGTCGCCTTCGCCCCCGTCAGCGCCAGCAGCAGGATCGACAACGCCGCCCACTGCCTCTTGCCGTCCTGTCTGAGAGAGCCGAGGAGTAGCAGGGCCACCAGGGCGAACAGCAGCGTGCCGAAGTTCTGGGTCGGACTCAGCCAGGCGGTGAACAGCGACCTGGCCGTGAACAGCTCCACGCCCCCCTGATGCAGCTCGGGGGAGCTCACGAAGCAGGTGAAGCCGATCGCCGCCAGCCCCGTCCACCAGCGGCCGGTCAGCCGCACCGCGATCACCGACACCAGTACGGCCGTCGCCACCAGCATCGGCAGCGCCGACAGCCGGTAGAGCAGGGTCTGCGGCTCGATCCCGGTGACCCAGCTCGTCGCGGACATCTCGGCGTACACGAACCAGTGGTAGGCCAGCCGCTCGCCCAACACCACCGGAAGCGTGGGCGGGACGTGGTGCTTGACCTCGCCGAGCAGCGCGAGATGGTAGGGCATGTCCACGTAGGGCGCCGCGTTCCCCGGCCAGGTCAGCCCGTGGACGCGGTAGAAGACCAGCGCACTCCACGCCACCAGATATCCGACGACCGCCGACATCCCCCACGCCCACCACCCCGGCACCCGCCCACCCCGACCCGCGGCCCCCGGAGCGCCCCCGCCCTCCGACATCCGCACGTCCCCACCTCGCCAGTGGGCGCGCAGCCGGGGAACGGCCAGGAACGCGGTGATGGTGGCGGCGGGCCAGGCGAGCACCAGCAGCGGCATGCCGGCAGCCCGGGCCGGGATGTACACCAGCACCTCGACCGCGTACCCCAGGGCCAGCCCGGCCGCAAGGTCCGCGGGGAGCGACCCGCCTCCCCTGCTCAGCGCCCGCCACAGCAGCGTGCCCGGCAGCAGGACCCCGATCCCGATGTATCCGCCGAAAGCCGCCAGCTCGCCGGGCGAAACGCCGAACCCGTACAGAACGGCAACCGCTGCCACGGCCACCAGCGCGGCCGGCACCCACCCCGGGCTCGGCCTCCACCCCGATCGCCCAGCCGTCCGCACCGCCGCGGGCAGTGTGATGGTCACGTGTCCCCCAGATTCGATCTGCTCGGCGATCGCGCCGCCGGTTCTGTGGCGTGGTTCGTGGGCGGTGATCAGCTGGACACGGTCACCAGGCGGGTGAACTCGGCAGGCAGGTCCTCGCCGTCCCACACGCGGTGGAAGCTGAGGGCGGCCCCGAACGGGACCATGCGATCGATCCCCCGCCCGCCCAGCGCCCGCGCCAACCCCTCCAGCTCGGCCCGCTCGAACCCGAAGTGGGTCATCGTCTGATCCCGCCGTTCCACCAGCGAGACCAGGTCGCCCAGCGCGTCGAGCCGCGTGTGGGCGAACGTCCCGGCGCCGAGCCACCGTCTGGGGGCCGTCTCGGGCGTCGTCAGTTCGACGCTGGCCAGGGCGTTGCCGTGGAACCCGATGCCGCGCGCCACCCCGTCGGCGGCCAGCCCGTACGTGGCCACACGCTTCTCGACCGCCATCGCCGCGTCCACCGCCCAGCCGCGCCGGGCCACCGACTCCGCCAGGCAGGCGGTGAAGTCGGCGCGCGCCGCCGCGCAGTCGTCGGTCGATCCGACCCAGTACACGGTGCGCGGCGACGAGCAGGCCGCCTGGTCGAACCAGTACGCGTCGTTGGCGAACCCGTCGGCCGCCTCCACCCGGGCGGCCACCGGCGCGGCCAGCCAGGCCGGCGCCCGCACGACCGCGAACGAGGAACGATCGGGAAAGGTGAGGTCGCGTGCGTGCGGAGCGAGCGGATGCCGCCGGATCTCGGTGACCGCCCGGTCGCCACCCCAGATGACCCGCAGATCGCACGCCGACGACAGCGCGGCGGTGACGCGGTCGGACCGGTCGTAGGAGACGATCCGCTGCGTGCCGGCGACGACCGGGTCGGCGTCGGCGAGCGCGTCCTGGAGCGTGCCGAGCACCGCCTCGGCGACCGCCCCCGCCCGCGGTGACAGCCGCACCACGTTCCGGTTCCCCATCAGCGCGGACAGCGCCCACGAGTAGACGAACACGGTGTCGACGTTCGCCGGCGGGACGTGGAACACCAGCCCCCGCGGCACCCGCAGATGCTCGCCGCGCAGCCCGTCGAGCACCCGGGCCAGCTCGCTCGGCCTCAGGAAGAACCCGAGCGGCCCCAGCTCGGGGTGCCGCCGCTCCTTCAACAACCGCCGCCCGAACGCGACGAGAAAGCCCCGCACGCGCTCATCGCCGACGGCCAGGTTCTGGGAGGAGACCTGGCGAAGCACCGCATCCACGCAGACCGCGCCGGCGGCGGGCCACCGCACCTCCACGACCGCCTCACTCCCTCCGCGGGACGCACCGCCGCTCACCGCCGCCTCCTGCCACCATCGGCCTTCGCACGCGGCCCGCCGTGGGGGCCGAGCGCGGCGGCTTCTTTGGACGTGTCGCTGCAGCCTCGGGCCTCCGCTCTGGGCAGGCGGCCGAGCACCGAGAAGCGCTTGCCCGGCCAGCAGCCGTCGTCGACGCCGTGTACCACGCCGAGGTCCTCCGTCAGCAGCACGTGCCCCGGGTACGACGTGGGCAGCGTGCTCACCACCTCGATCACCCCCGGCACGCCGACCGGCGCCTCCTGCCACGTCTCCGGGTCGCGGATCACCACGTCGGCGAAGTCGGGGCAGTACAGCCCGCCCCCGTCGGGACCCTCCAGAAAGATCGTGCCGATCTGCTCGACCATCCCGTAGAAGTCGTGCACCCGGCTCAGCCCGCACTCCTGGGCCAGCTGTCCGCGGAACTCGGCGTTGCCGACCGCCTGCTCGGCCAGCTTCTTCCAGCCGCCCGAGTGGATCAGCACCCCCTGGGACAGGTCCAGCCCGAGCCGGCGCAGGTACGTCCAGATCATGAAGGTGAACCCGAAGATCAGGTACGGCTCGCGCCCGTGCCGCGCCAGGAACCCCCTGGCCGCCTCCGCGTCGAGTCGCCCGTGCTCGTCCAGGGCGAAGGTGTGGTCTCTGCCGAAGTTCATCATCCCGAGCACGCCGGCCCCCCGGGCGCTCAGCGTCGGGTCGCGCAGCACCGAGCGGCCGTCGACGATCAGCATGGGCAGCCGCCGCTCGCCCAGCACCGCTCTGAGCGTCGCGGCGAGCATGCGCGGCTGCGCGGCGGCCGCCGCCCGGTCGAGGTGGATCCGGCTGGGACGCTGCCCGGTGGTGCCGCTGGACGTCAGCACCCGGAACACCTGCTCCTCGGGAACGCTGCGCAGCTCGTGCGTCTTGAACATCCGCACCGGCAGCCACGGCAGCTCGGCCACCCACCGATAGCGCCCGGTCGCCCCGATCGCGTCGAGAATCCGCCGGTACGGCGGGCAGGCGGCCCGGTGGTGCTCGGTGAGCTCCACCAGCACGGGCAGCAGCGCCGCCTCCCTCGCGGCCTGGCCCAACGTGAAAACGCTCACGGGCGGGTCGGTCACGTCAGCGCCTCCAGAGCGCGGTAGTCGATCTTGCCGGTGGCCAGCAGGGGGAGTTCGTCGATGGCGCGCACGTCGAAGCCGCTCCAGTGGAGCCGGAGCTCCGCGCCCAGCCGGCGGGCGAGGCTCGTGCGGGACTCCGCGTCGAGGCTCTCGGCCCAGATCGTGACCCGGTCGTCGCCGCTGGTCGCCGCCACCGGGCCGCAGCCGCGGAGCAGGCGTTCGACGTCGTCGAGGTTGACGCGGACGCCGAAGACCTTGGCGATGCGCCGCACCCTGCCGGTCAGGTACAGAAAGCCGTCGCCGTCGAGGACGCCGAGGTCGCCGGTACGCAGGACGCCGCCCAGGTCATCGCCCCTGGCCAGGTCGGCGGCGGTCTCCGCGTAGCCCATCATCACGTTGGGGCCGTGGTAGACGACCTCGCCGTCGTCGATGGCGAGCCGCCCGCCGGGGATGGGCAGGCCGACCGAGTGGGGCCTTTCCGGCAGCCGTTCGGGCGGGAGGACCGTGATGCGGGCCGTCGCCTCGGTCTGGCCGTACATGAGGTAGAACCGTTCGGCCATGAGCGAGAACTCGGCGGCCACCTCGGGACGCAGCCGCCCGCCCGCCTGGGTCAGGGTGGTGAGGGAGGCGTGCTCGCGCGGGTCGAAGCGCAGCCTGCGCAGCATCTCGTACTGGTACGGCACGCCCGCCAGCGACGTGCAGCCGTGCTGGTCGAGCTGGTGCCAGAAGGGACGTTCGAGCAGCCCGGCCTCGGTCAGCACCACCGTCGCGCCCGCGGCGAGGTGGCTGTTGAGGACCGAAAGGCCGTAGCTGTAGTAGAGCGGCAGGCTGGTGGGGGCGACGTCGTGGGGGCCGATGGCGAGAGCGGCGGCGATCGACGTGGCGTTGGCGACGACGGCCTGCCGGGCCAGCCGCACCAGCTTGGGGTTGCCGGTGGAGCCGGAGGTGGCGAGCAACACCGCCAGATCGGGGTGCGGGTCGCCGCTGTCGCACCGGGGCGGTGGCCCGTCGGCGGCCTGGTCGAAGCCGAACAGCGCGACGGGCCTGAACCGGCTGACCAGATCGGTCAGCGCTCCGGCGGACAGCTCGGGATCGAGCAACGCGACGGGCCGCCGGCCGTGCCAGGCGGCGAGATAGCGCAGGACGGACGCCAGGTTGCTGCGCATCCCGCAGAACACCGGCCCAGGGGGCAGCTTCGCCATCTCCAGCGCCGCCACCTCGATCCGGCGGGCCAGCTCGTCGCCGGACAGCCCGCCTGACTCTCCGGCGACGACCAGCCGCGCTTCCGGGTGCGGGAAGCCCTCGGAGAAGGGGTTGAGAGGCGGTAGGGGGCGGTTCGCGCCGGGGGAAGAGGTGGGCCGCACGCGGCTGGTACCTCCTTCGCTCGTGGTGGGGAGGTCGGGACGGGTCATAGGACGAGGCCGCCGTCGACGCCGAGGACCTGACCGGTGATGAAGGCGGCGTCGGGTGACAGGAGGAAGGCGACGGGGGCGGCCACGTCGGCGGGGGTGCCGAGGCGGCCCAGCGGGGTCGCGGCGATCCTGGACGCGCGCCCCTCGGTGTCGAGGGTGCCCAGCATGTCGGTCTGGACGAAGCCGGGAGCCACCACGTTCACCCTGATGCCCGCGGGCCCCAGTTCCTTGGCGGACGCCAGGGCGAGGCCCAGGACGGCGGCCTTCGTGGCGGAGTAGACGGCCTGCCCGGGCCCGCCCCGGACACCCATGATCGAGGAGAGCAGCACGACGGCGGGCGCGACCCCCCTGCGCAGCAGCTTGACCCCCGTCTGCAGGGTGTGGACGGCGCCGAGCGCGTTGACCTGGAAGAGCTCGTGGACGGTGTCGCCGCGCACGAGCCCGAGCAGGCCCGCGGCGTGCACGCCGGCGTTCACCACCAGGGCGTCGAGCCGCCCGTGACGCCGGTGGATCTCGCGCATCATGGCCGACACGGCGGCGGGGTCGGCTACGTCGCCGTGGACGGCTCCGGTGCGGCCCCCGGTCGCCGTCTGCACCTCGGCCGCCGCCCTGGCCGCGCGCTCCTCGTCGCGCCCGTGGACGACGACGTGGTAGCCGGTCGCGGCCAGCCGTTCGGCGACGGCCCGGCCGATGCCCCGCGTCGAGCCGGTGACCAGCGCGACCCGGATGTCAGCTGGCGGTGCCGGCACCGTGCTTCTCCAGGAGTTCGGCGGCCTTGGCGAACGAGCTCATGTCGATCATCTCGTCGGTGTCGATCATGATGGCGAACTCGTCCTCCATCGCCGCGACCAGCGCCATGTGCGCGAGTGAGTCCCACTGCGGGATCGCGCGGTACTCCAGCCCGTCGACGTCGCTCTCGGACGGCAGGTTCAGCGAGGTGCGGAAGACGGCCCGAAGCCGGTCGAGGTGGCTCATGTTCCCTCACTCTCTGTCTTCTGGTCGCGACGTAGTGTAGCGACTCCGGGCGATCGCCTGAAACCAACCTCTGTCAGAGGTAATGGAACCGTATAAAGACCGGTGGCGGCGGTGTGGGGCTGGGAATGTCGCATGCGGTGACAGCTACAGGGGGAATGATGGACGAATCCAATCACTGGTACGGGCACTCCCGCATACTCAGTGGATACTGCGGACTTCCGGACGACACCCCCAAGCGAATTCAGGGCTTTCTGCAGCACGGCTGGAACTATTTGCATGGATTTCCCCCGAACGACCACTGGTGCAGCCCTGGATATCCCCGTTTCATCTGGTCTGACGTGCTACGACGCCGAGGGTGGTCGATGGGGCGAAGAGGGCACTATCTCATCGGCGCGCCCTGGATATACCTCCTTCACCAGGAGCCGGGTCTCGGCCGGATTCCGGAGGCGGAAAGGCGGGGTACGATCTGGTATCCGTTCCACGGCTGGGAAAAGTCCTCGGTCCACGGCGACCACGCCAAGCTGGCGGCCGAAATCCGGGAAGTGGAGCAGGGGCCGGTGACGGTATGTCTTTATTGGCTGGAATTCGCGAATCCCGCCATAAGACGGGCTTACCGGTCGGCGGGTTTCCGCGTCATCTGTCACGGCGAGCGCGGCTCGCGCTGGGACGGCAACGGCCGCGACTTCCTCCGCGGCCAGCTCACCGAGCTGCGGCGGCACCGGAGGGTGGCGTCCAACCGGCTTGGCAGCGCGCTGTTCTACGGCGCGTCCGTGGGCTGCGACATCGCCGTCTACGGCGATCCGATGCAGTACGAGGACGAGCGGCCCGAGTACGGCGGCACCGCGCGGCGGATGCGGCTCTGGCCCGAGCTGCACGGCGTGGAGGTTGACCGCGCCCAGGCGGCCGAGGTCGCGCGGCGCGAGCTGGGATTCGACTATCAGGCGACACCTGAGGAGCTAGTGCGCATGTTCGGCTGGAAGCGGGTGGGCGTCGCATGAGCGAGGCGCCCGAGAACGTCCGGTTGATCGGCGGCGAGATGCTGCTGTGGTCCGACGCGTCCTGCGCGACCGACTGGGGGGACGCGGCGTTGGAGCTGGTCAGACGGCTGCTCCCGGCGGGAGGCAGGGTGCTGCTCGCCGGGCCGCACCCCCCGGCCCTGGTGGACGAGGTGGCCGCCCACGCCGCCACCGTCGCCACGCTGCTGCGCTCCTACCCCGACGCGTGCGCGCTGGCCGAGCGGCTTCCCCGGCTGGAGGTGTACTGCGGCGACCTGGCGGCCTTCACCGCCGGTGCGGCGTACGACCTGGTCCTGGCGCTCGACGGCCTCCAGCGGACACACTCCGCGGAGGCGCCCGCGCCGTCCTGGCGGGGGGCGCTGGCCGTGCTGGCGGGGGCCGTGGCGCCCGGCGGGCGGCTGGTCCTCGCCGTCCGCAACGACCTGGGGGTCGACCGATTCGTCGAGGCGCGTCCTGGAGACCGGGAGGGCTCCGACGCGCAGTGGGCGCCGCACGGTTTCGACCCGACCTACCCCAACGGGGTCGGAGCCCTCGGTGGCGAGCTGGAGTCGGCGGGGCTGGCCGTGGAGTGGCGCTACTCGGCCTACCCGGGGCACGAGGCACCCCGTGCGCTGCTCGCGCGGGAGGCGCTCGACCTGCCGGAGGCGCTCATGGTCCCGCTGAGCGGGTGCGGCGGCGACCAGGTCCTGGTGGCCGACCCGCTGCATCTGACACGGCTGGCGTTCAGTCACGGCCTCGGCGAGGACCTGGCCCCGCTCTGGCTGACGGTGGCGTCCAGGCCACCCGCCGACGGGGCGCGCGGAGCCGGCGACGGGCAGAGGCTGCCGCTGGGGCTGGTCGAGGACGGCACGGTGGTCCGGGAGATCGCCCGTGCGGGCGAGGAGTGGGTCACGCGGCGGCTGCCCGACGGCGCGGCCCAGCCGGTCCCGGCGGGCAGGCTGGTCGAGGAGGTGCTGGTCGAGGCGTGCGTCCGCGAGGACGTCCGGGCCGTCCGCGAGCTGCTCGCCGGGGTGGCCGCGTGGGTCGAGGCGGGCGGCGACGTCACCGCCGCCGCCGACAGCCTGGTCTGGGACGGCGAGCGCTTCGAGGCCGTCACCCCCGGGCCCGCGCCGGCCGAGATCCCGTCCGAGCGGGCCGTGTTCTCCCGGATCGCCTGGCGCTTCGCGGTCCGCCTGCTGGCCGCCGGGCACCACCACCCGTGGCCGTGGCCGCAGGACCCCGTCCGGCTCGCACTGACGCTCTGCGACATGGCGGGCCGGCCCTGCGACCAGGCCGACCTCGACCGGGGGCGGAAGCTCGACGCCGAGCTGGGCCGTCCGGCCGAGCTGGGGCAGGCCGCGCCCACGTACCGCGACCTGATCGGCGCCCGCGAGCGCCTGGCCGACCAGCTCACCGCCGCCCTGGCCAGGGTCGCCCGCCTGGAGACCAGGCTGACCTACCGCGAGCGGGAGCTGACGAAGGCCAGGGCGAAGCTGAAGCGGGCCCGGCAGCGGGCCACCGCCTACCGCAGAACGCTCGGCTCCCAGCTCTCCCGCCGGCTCACCCGCCGCCTGGCCCGCCCACGGGCGGTCGCGCGCAAGGTCCTGCGGCGCCTGTCCGGCTGACGAAGAGGAGTTGACGTGCCGATCCTTTCGGTGATCGTCCCGTTCTACAACGTCGAGAAGTACATCGGCCCCTGCCTGGACTCGCTGGCCGCGCAGACCCTCCGCGACCTGGAGGTGATCTGCGTCGACGACGGCAGCACCGACGGCAGCCCGGCCGTGGTGGAGGCCAGGCTGGGCGGGCCGGTGCGCCTGGTCCGGCAGCCCAACCAGGGGGTGGGCCGGGCCCGCAACGTCGGGGTGCGGCACGCGAGCGGCCGCTACCTGGCCTTCGTCGACGGCGACGACAGGGTGCCGCCCGGCGCGTTCCAGCGGCTGGTGTCCTCGCTCGAGTCGACGGGGTCCGACCTGGCCTGCGGCAACGTCATGCGGCTGAGCCAGAACCAGCTCGTCCCGTCCTGGGCGCACAAGCGGGCGTTCGCCGAGCCGGCGCGGCGCACCCACATCACCCGCCACACGCTGCTGATCCGCGACCGGATGCTGTGGAACAAGGTCTACCGGCGCGCGTTCTGGGACCGGCTCGGGCTGAGCTTCCCCGAGCGCATGTACGAGGACCAGCCGGTCGCCATGGCCGCACACGTCGGCGCCCAGTCGGTGGACGTGCTGAAACAGATCGTCTACCACTGGCGGCAGCGCGACGAGGAGGGCGCCTCGATCACCCAGCGCTGCCTGGAGCCCGACAACCTGCGCGACCGCCTGCTGTCGGTGATGGAGACGGCCCATCTGCTCGACGCCTGGGCGCCGAGCCTCAAGCCGCACTTCGACCGCGACACGCTCGACATCGACATGACCGTCGCGGCCGAGGCGCTGGCCGGCATGGGCCCCGAGGCCGACCCCGGCCTGGTGGACCTCGCCGTCCGCTTCCTCGACGGCGTCTCCCAGGCCGACTGGCTGAGCATCCCGTTCGCGCAGCGCGTGCAGATGCACCTGCTGCGCGAGCGCCGCCTGGCCGAGCTGGCGGAGGTCTTCGCGGAGCAGCGCGACGGCCGCCTGCGGCCGCGCGTCAGCCGCGCCGGCCTGCTGCGCAGGCGCTGGCACGGCGTGCATCCCGCGATTCCGCGACGCCTGTCGGAGGTGTCGGAGGAGCTGGAGCTGGAGCCCCGGCTGACCGGGCTCAGCTGGCGCGACGGCCTCCTCACCGGCGCCGGGCGGGTGGCGCTGGGCTCCTTCGACGCGACGGAGCTGGGCAGGGCCCGCATCGACGTCCGGCTGCAGGAGCACGGCACCGGGCGGGCCATCGCGCTGTCGTCGCAGGACGCGGAGCCCACCTGGGACAGTGCCCCGCGTGATGACGGCCCCCCGACACCCGAGCACGGTTTCGCCTTCTCCTTCACCTTCGACCCCGCCGTGCTGACGTCCGCCCAGCTCTCCCGCCAGCGCCTGTGGGATCTGCGCGTCCGGTTGCGCGCCCCCCGGCTGGACCTGGACGCCCGGGTGGGCGGGCCGCGCTGGCAGGGGCCGGTCGCGCCCGCGCCGGAACGCCACGAGGGCGTGTGGCTGCTGCCGGTGCGCAGCGACAAGGGGCGGTGGGGGCTGCGCCTGCGCCGCTCCGACGCGGTGCTCGACGAGTGCCGCGTCGAGGGCGGCGAGCTGCGCTTCTCCGGACGGCTACGCGACCTGGGCGACGGCGAGCCGACGGTCAGACTGGTACGCGGCAGCGACGGCGAGGAGATGTACTTCCCGGTGACGCTCACCGGGCGCGACTTCCACGCCGGCATCCCGCTCGACGACGTCGAGCAGGCCGTCGGCCGGGAATCCTGCTGGGCCGTCCTCATCGACCAGGGCAGGCCGCTCAGGCCGGTCGTGCGCGGCGAGGCGCGGCCGGAGGCGACCGTCGGAGAGCGGCGTTTCCTCGTCGACAGGGCCGCCGACGGCTGCCTCATGCTGGTGGAGTGGCCGGCTATCGCAGAATCGTGGTCAGCCGCTCCACGACGTCGTGCTGCTGGTCGTCGGTGAGGTCGGGGAAGAGCGGCAGCGACAGCTGCTCGGCGTAGTACGCCTCGGCCTCTGGGCAGAGCCCGCGGCGGTACCCGAGATCCTGAAAGACCGGATGCCAGTAGGCCGGGAGGTAGTTGACCTGTACCCCGATGCCCGCCGCCCGCATCCGGTCGTAGACCTCGCGCCTGCGTCCGTCGCGGACCCTGACCGGATACAGGTGCCAGCTCGGCTCGGTGTACGGGCGCCGCGTGGGCAGCGTGAGGCCGGGAACGCCGGCCAGCAGGGTGTTGTACCTGGCCACCAGCTCGGCCCTCCTGGCGCGGAACCGGCCGAGGCGGCGGAGCTGGCTGACGCCGAGCGCGCACAGCACGTCGGGGAGCCGGTAGTTCAGCCCGAACTCGTGCACCTCCTGGTGCCAGCCGCCGTGCCCGGGGTCGCGCTGCTCGGCCGGGTCTCTGACCAGGCCGTGGTTGCGGAAGCGGGCCGCCCGCGCGAACCGGGCCGGGTCGGCGGCGGCGACCGCGCCGCCCTCGGCGGTGGTGACGGTCTTCGTCGGGAAGAACGAGAACGTGGTGAGGTCGGCCAGCAGCCCGACCGGCCGGTTGCGGTAGGCCGAGCCGATGGCGTGGGCCGCGTCGGCGATCAGCAGCGCACCCGCCCGGTCGGTGATCGCGCGCAGCTCGTCGTAGTCGGCGGGGTGGCCCGCGTAGTCGACCGCGGTGACCGCCCTGGTGCGGCCGGTGACCAGCGACTCGACCGCCTTGGGGTCGATGTTGCCGGTGTCGGGCTGTACGTCGGCGAACAGCACCCGGGCGCCGCGCAGCGCGGCGGTGGCGGCGGTGGCCACGAAGGTCAGCGGCGTGGTGACCACCTCGTCGCCGGGCCCGACCTCGGCGGCCACGTACGCGACGTGCAGCGCGGCGGTGCCGGAGGTGACCGCCACGCAGGGCACGCCGCCGCACCAGCGTGACAGCTCGGCCTCGAACGCCTCGACCGCGGGCCCGGTGGTCAGCCAGTCGCCGCGCAGCACCTCGGCCACCGCCTCGATGTCGGCCTCGCTGATCGACTGCCGCCCGTAGGGGAGCATCAGGCCGTCACCATCCCGCGCAGGTCGTCGACCGACAGCCAGCGGTCGTTGGTGTCGGAGCGGTAGGCGAAGCCGTCGGGCAGCAGCTCGCCACCCTGTGGCGGCACGTAGCCCCAGGTGGCGATCGTCGGCGTGACCACGTAGCGGTCGTGCAGGCGCAGCGCGCGGCGGCCGTCGTCGGGG
Organism: Nonomuraea sp. NPDC005983; assembly: GCF_040614375.1. Taxonomy (NCBI): domain Bacteria; kingdom Bacillati; phylum Actinomycetota; class Actinomycetes; order Streptosporangiales; family Streptosporangiaceae; genus Nonomuraea; species Nonomuraea sp. NPDC005983. Next base: position 12,977 of record NZ_JBEXUP010000044.1, on the reverse strand, counting down.
CCGATCATCTCCTCGTGCAGCTTCTCGCCGGGCCTGATGCCGATCTCGTAGATGGGGCTGTGCGGCGCGAGGGCCTCGGCCAGGTCGGTGATGCGCATGCTGGGAATGCGCGGCACGTACAGCTCGCCGCCCTGCATCAGGTCGAAGGAGTCGACGACGAACTTGACGGCCTGGTCGAGCGTGATCCAGAAGCGGGTCATCCGCTTGTCGGTGATCGGCACGCTGCCGCCCTCCTCGGCGAGCCGCAGGAAGAGGGGCACCACCGAGCCCCGGCTGCCGACCACGTTGCCGTAGCGCACCACGGCGAAGCGGGTCTCGTGGCCGGCGGCGTAGTGGTTGGCCGAGACGAACAGCTTGTCGGCGACCAGCTTGGTGGCGCCGTACAGGTTGACGGGGCTGGACGCCTTGTCGGTGGACAGCGCCACGACCTTGCGGACCCCGCAGTCGATGGCGGCCTCCACCACGTTCTGCGACCCGCCCACGTTGGTGCGGACGTACTCGAAGGGGTTGTACTCGGCCGTGTCGACCTGCTTGAGCGCCGCGGCGTGGACGACGTACTCGATGCCGTGCATGGCGCGGGCCAGCCGGTCGCGGTCGCGGACGTCGCCGATGAACCAGCGCAGCCGCTCGTCGGCGCCGAAGAGCTGGCGGGCCTCGTACTGTTTCAGCTCGTCTCGGGAGAAGACGACGAGTCTGCGGACGCCGAGCGAGGCGAGCGCGTGGCGGATGAACGCCTTGCCGAACGACCCTGTGCCTCCGGTGATCAGGATTGACGATCCACTGAGAATGCTCACGCGGCCCCCCGCAATCGCGCTGTGGTTGTCCAAGCAGGGCGGTAGCATAGCGCGACCGCTCGGTCACGTACGGTCACAGGGGAGAATGGGGCTTCGGTGCGTATTGTCGGAATTATTCAGGCGCGCATGGGGTCCACACGCCTGCCTGGCAAGGTCCTGCGCCAGCTCGGGGGCCGTTCCGTGCTGGCCTGGGTGGTGCGGGCCGTGCGCCAGGCGGGCGCGGTCGACGACCTGGTGGTGGCGACCACCACGCTGGCCGCCGACGACGCCGTCGCGGCCGAGTGCCGCAAGCTGGAGACGCCCTGCCACCGCGGCCCCGTCGACGACGTGCTCACCCGCTTCATGCAGGCGCTCGGCGGGCATTCCGGCGACGCGGTGATGCGGTTCACCGCCGACTGCCCGCTCCTCGACCCGGCAGTGATCCGCGAAGCCGCGCTGGTCTACCGGGCGGTGCCCGGCCTCGACTACCTGAGCACCGGCCTGGCGCGCACGCTGCCGCGCGGCCTCGACGTCGAGATCGTCGGCCTGCCGGCCCTGCGGAGGGCCGACCGCGAGGCCACCGCCTACCACCGCACCCACGTGACCTCCTACGTCTACTCGCATCCGGGGGAGTCGCGGCTGCTCGGCCTCGCCTATGCTCCCGCGGCGGCCGACCTGCGGGTCACGCTCGACACCGAGGACGACTGGCGGCTCGTCTCCAGCGTCGTCGCGGGCCTCGGCGACCGCTGCGTCCCCGCGCGCACCCTGGTGGAGTGGCTGCGGGCCAGGCCGGAGATTCGCGGGCTGAACGCGCACGTCGAGCAGAAAGCGCTGCAGGAAGCGTGACCGGCCCCAGCGGTGAACGCCCCTCCGGCGGCCTGGCCCGCGTGGTCGGCGGGGGCGGGTCCCGCGCGGGGCGCGACAGCGGGGGAGCGGTCCGCCGGGTGGGCATCCGGTGCGACGCGGGCGTCAAGAGCGGCGTCGGGCATCTCATCCGGTGTGTCGCGCTGGCCGAGGAGCTGCTCGGGCGCGGCGTCGAGGTGCTCTTCCTCGGCGACGTGGCCGGGTCGGCGTGGGCGCGCACCCAACTGCTCGCTCGGGGGCTGCCGCTGGTGCCCGCGCCGGGGTCGCCCGAGGGGCTGGCCTGGCTGGTCGGCGAGCTCCGCCTGGACGCGGTCGTGCTCGACTCGTACGAGCTGTCACCGGGCACGGGGGCGGCGGTCATGGAGACCGGCGCGGCCGTCCTGGCGATCATCGACGGCGACCCGCTCGGGCAGGAGGCCGATCTCTACCTCGACCAGAACCTGGGCGCGGAGCGGCGTCCCTTTCCCCGGTCGGCGCGGCGGCTGGCGGGGGCCCGCTACGTGCTGCTGCGCGACAGCGTCCGCGAGCGCCGCCGGTCGGTCAGGGCCGGCAGGGCCGTGCCGCGCGTGCTCTGCTTCTTCGGCGGCACCGACAGCGCCGGCGTCGCCCCCGCCTGGTCGGAGGCGTTGCGGGCGACGGGCCTGCCGTTCCAGGCCACCGTGGTCAGCCCGGCGTCGTTCGCCGTCGACGGTCCCTTCACGGTCATCCCGCCCACCGACCGCCTGCCGGAGCTGATGGCCGAGGCCGACCTGGTGGTCACGGCCGCGGGCTCGGCCATCTGGGAGCTGCTCTACCTCGGTGTGCCGACCGCGCTGAGCTGGGTCGCCGACAACCAGCTCATCGGCTACCAGGAGCTGGTGCGCGGCGGTATCGCCGCCGGCCTGGGCCGCGCGGCCGACGGGGCGGCGGTGGCGGTGCTCGCCCGCCTGCTCGCCGACCCCGGCCTGCGCGAGCGGTACGGCAGGCGCGCCGGCGGCCTCGTCGACGGCCGAGGCCGCGAACGCGTCGCCGACGCCATGCTCGCGCTCAGCTGACCGCACCGGCCGCCGACGCCCTGCTCGCACGCGGGTGGCCGCGGCCGCCATCAGATGAGGTCCCAGGTCAGCGGGGTGCCGAGAGAGGCGTCCCGGGTGAAGCGGCGGCCCATCACCTGCGCGACGGCGGCAGGCGGCAGCCCACCGGCGGGCCGGATGGAGCGCACGTTCTCGGCCGTCACCGGCTCGCCGGCGCGGACGTCCCGCACCACGTACAGCGAGCGGCGGAAGCGCAGCCCCTCCTTCTCGGAGGCGCGCGGCCCGATCGCCGGGCTGCCCAGCGACTGCCAGGCCCGCCCGCTCTCCACGACGAGCGTGGCCAGCTCGTCGGGCTCCAGCGAGAACGCCGCGTCGACGCCGCCGTCGGCCCTCGACAGCGTGACGTGCTTCTCGATCAGGCAGGCGCCGAGCGCCACGGCCGCCAGCGCGGCTCCGAGCCCCGGCGTGTGGTCGGAGACGCCGACCGCCGCGCCGGTGAGCCCGGCCAGCAGGGGCAGCGAGCGCAGGTTGCTCTCGGCGGGAGAGGCCGGGTAGGAGGCCGTGCACGACAACACCGCGAGCTGCGCGCAGCCGGCGTCGCGGGCGGTCTCGACGGCGGCGTGGATCTCGGCGATCGACGCCATCCCGGTGGAGATGATCAGCGGCTTGCGGGTGGCGGCGGCGAGCCTGATCAGCGGCAGATCGACGATCTCCGAGGACGCGATCTTGTAGGCGGGTGTGTCCAGCTTCTCCAGCAGCTCGATCGCCGTCGGGTCGAACGGTGAGGAGAACGGGGCGAGCCCGCGCGTGCGCGCCCTGGCGAAGATCGGCTCGTGCCACTCCCACGGCGTGTGCGCGCGCTCGTAGAGCCGGTAGAGGTTCTCGCCGCCCCACAGCTCGTGCTGCTCTCCGATGCGGAAGGCGGGCCCGTCGGCGTCGATGGTGATCGTGTCGGCGCGGTAGGTCTGCAGCTTCAGCGCGTGCGCGCCGCTGTCGGCCACCGCGTCGACGATGGCCAGCGCCCTGTCGAGACTGCCGCCATGGTTGCCCGACATCTCGGCGACGACGAACGGCGGCGAGCCGGGGCCTACCGGCCGTCCTGCGATGGAGATCATGCCTGGTCCTTCCTGGTGAGCTGGATCGTGACGACCTCGCGACGGACGCCCTCGACCGCCTGCCGGCGGCGTCCGACCTCGACGAACCCGAACCTGTGGTGCAGCCTCATGACCGCCTCGTTGTCGGCGAGCACCTCGCCGCGCAGTGTGGTCAGGCCCAGCGGGCCGAACGCGTGGCCGATGGCCTCCCGCTCCAGCCCGAACCAGGCCGCCAGCAGCTTCTCCGACAGCCCGTCGATGTCCAGGTAGAAGCCCCAGTAGCCGGAGCCTGAGTCGAGCCCGAAGAAGGTCACCACGCCCGCGGCGGTGTCGTCGTGGTGGTAGACCAGAACGCGCGTGGTGGGGTCGTCGCACATGGCCGCCCACCAGCGCTCGTGCTCGGACTCGCCGATCTCGTGGGTGGTGAGGCTGGCCGCCCGCACCTGCGGATGGTTGCGCCAGCGCCGCATGGTGGCCAGATCGCGTTCTTCTGCGTCTCTCAGCACCGCTCTCCTACCTTCCGTGCTCGGTCTGCTACAGACCGTAGCGGATCGTGGGGGCGGTAAAGAGCTCATCAGGACCGCTGCTCGGGGCCCGTGACCAGGGCATCCTGCCCTCAACACATCCCCGCATCCAAGGAGCGTCTCGGCATGGTGCCTATGCTCAGCGTCGTTGTGCCGATCTACAACGTGGAGCCGTACATCACCGAGTGCCTGAAGTCGCTGGCCACGCAGACGCTGGAGGACCTCGAGGTGATCATGGTCGACGACGGGTCGACCGACGGGAGCAGGGAGCTGGCGGAGAGCTTCGCCGCCCTCGACTCCCGCTTCACCCTGATCTGCCAGCCCAACCAGGGGCCAGGGCCCGCCCGCAACGCGGGGCTGCGCCTCGCCAAGGGCGTCTACCTGGCCTTCGCCGACGCCGACGACGTGGTGCCGTCCGAGGCCTACGAGCTGCTGGTGGGCTCGCTGGAGCAGACCGGCTCCGACCTCGCGTGCGGTGGCGTCCGGCGTATCAGGGACGGCGAGCTGGAAGAGTCCTCGCTGCACGAGAAGCCGTTCAGGCGGACCCGTCCAGGCACTCACATCCTGCGTAAGCCGTCGCTGACCAGGGACCGCACGGTCTGGAACAAGGTCTACCGGATGGACTTCTGGCACCGGCACGGGCTGGCGTTCCCCTCGGGGATCTACGAGGACGTCCCGGTCGCCATGCGGGCGCACGTCCTGGCGGACAGCGTGGACGTCCTCGCCGACGTGGTCTACCACTGGCGCAGGCGCGACGACGACGAGGGCGCGACCTCGATCACCCAGCACCGGGCCGAGCTGGACAACCTGCGGGAGCGACTGGCGGCCATCCGCGCCGTCAGGGACTTCCTGAGCGAACAGGCGCCGGACCTCATCGAGACCTTCGACGGGCTGATCCTGGAGAAGGACATCGTCTTCCTCTTCCAGGCGATTGAGGCGGCGAAGGAGACCAGATCGCTGGTCGAGCTCGGGCGGGAGTTGCTGGAGATGCTCAGCCCCGCCGTGCTCGCCTCGGTGTCGTCGCTGCGCAGGCTGGAACTGCACCTGCTCGAACGCGGCATGGTCCCGCAGTTGCGCCGCGTGCGCAGGTTCAGGCGCGAGTCGGTCAACGGCACCAAGATCGTTCCGCGCGGCCTGCGGACCGTCAACTGGTACGGCGACTACCCCTACTTCCGCAGCAGGAGGCGGCTGCGCATCCCCGACTCGGTCTATGACGCCAGCGCCGAGCTCAAGCTGCTGGCCAAGGTCGAGGAGTGCACGTGGACGGGCAGCGAGTTCCGGATCCGCGCCGAGGTGGCCCTGCACCGGGTCACCCGCAGGCCGGACTCGGTGCACCTGTGGCTGAGCGACGGCCGCCGCAAGGTGCCGCTGGAGGTGCGGCGTGCCGGCCGCTACGGCGTGGTCGCCGCAGTCGATCCGCGGCGGCTGAAGGGCGGCGGGCCGAACTGGCGGCTGAACGTCCGCGCCGAGACCAAGGGCCTGGTGATCAAGAACGTCTTCACGGACGGCGAGGGCTCGCGCACCTGGCGGCTGTCGGTTCCGGGATGGTCAAGAAGCGGCATGGACATGCCCCAATAGTTCCAGAGAGTAACCGGCCAACGGCGGGGCGTGGCCATGCTGGGATCCATGAGGACCTATTCGCTTCAGGACGTCTACGCGACACGCAAGCGGAGAGACTCCTGGTGGACCGTGTACTTCGTGGATCCGGTCGCCTGTAGGGCCGCTCTGCTGGTGGCCAACCGGACCCGGATCACACCCAACGCGTTGACGGTGTTCTCGCTGGTCCTCGGCATGGTGTCGGCCGTCTGCTTCGCCATGAACAGGCTGCCGGCCGGCGCGGCGATGTTCTATCTGAGCTTCATGATCGACTGCGTGGACGGCAAGATCGCCAGACTCAAGGGCACGGGGACTCCCTTCGGTCTCTGGCTCGACTACGTGGGCGACAGGGTCAGGGTGGTGTGCTGCGCCGCGGGCCTGGCCTATGGGCAGTTCGCGATCACGGGCGACCTGGCGTACATCCTGCTGGGCGCGGCGGTGGCCGTGCTCGACCTGTTCAGGTACGTCAACGCGCCGCAGATGAAGCGGGTCCGCGAAGTGATCAGGGAGGCGCAGCTCGAAGCCCGGATCGGGACGGGACTCGACGCGGTGCCACCTCCGGTGGCCGAGCGCACGGTCCCGGCGGCGCCCAAGCCGCGCAGCTTCTTCAGGCGGCTCAACCGGCTCATGGCCCGTCACCGGGTCCGCTCCCACGTGATCAGCGGGATCGAGTTCCATGCGGCGGTCTTCGTGATCGCGCCCCTCGTCGGCGTCGCGGCGCTGATCCCGGTCTCGGCGGTCGCCAGCGTCCTGCTTCTCGTCAACGAGATCGTCCTGGTTCACCGCTTGTGGGTCTTCACGCGCAAGCACGGCGTGCCCTCCTCCCAAGAGAGCCGAGAGCACGTTCTCGTCTAAGTTTTCGGGGGTTAGAAAATGTCCGACAGGCCAGTGTTCGTCGTCGGCTGTCCGCGCTCCGGCACCACGATGCTCCAGCTCATGCTCCACTCGCACCCGCGCCTGGCGGTGACGCCTGAGACGCGCTTCCTGGTGCCCGTCTACTACGGCCGCCGCGAGTACGGGGACCTGCGCGATCCCGAGCGCCGCCGGACGCTGGCGGAATGGATCTCGGGCGACCGCACCACCAAGTTCCGCGAGCTCAAGATCGAGGCGAGCGACTACATCGAGCAGGTCGTGGACGGCCCCGGCTCGCTGGGCTCGGTCATCGGCACCGCGTTCCGCATGTACGCCGACCGCTTCGGCAAGGCTCGCTGGGGTGACAAGCGGCCCAGCTACGTCAAGCAGGTCGACATGCTGCTCAGGCTCTTCCCCGACGCCCAGTTCGTGCACCTGATCAGGGACGGCCGTGACTGCGTCTCCTCGCTGAAGGAGATGCCGTGGTACACGCTGAACTCCTACCACGCGATCTCCACCTGGGCCGAGGCCATCGACGCGGGCAACAAGCTCAGGCGGACGCTGCCCGAGGACACCTACTACGAGCTGCGCTACGAGGAGCTCACCGACGACCCGGAGACCGAGCTGAAGAAGCTCTGCCACTTCCTGGAGGAGGACTTCGACCCGGCGATGGTCTCCCCGCGCGAGGCCGCCAGCGACGCCGTCCCGCTGCACAAGGTCTGGCACAGCAACACCCACGGCGACGTCACCCGCGCGAGGGTGGGCAGCTGGGCCAACCGGCTGGAGAGCTGGGAGATCTCGGTCTGCGAGGCCGCGCTCGGCGAGCGCCTGCGGGCCAACGGCTACGAGCTCAGCGGTGCTCCGGCGCCGTCCAAGGTGCACATGGCGAAGCTGCAGCGGACGATGCAGAAGCGGCGTGCCAGCCGCAAGCGCAAGAACATGCGCGACAGGCTCAACCGGCTGCGCGAGCCGGGGCCGGTGGCCGCGCTGCTCACCTCGGAGCAGCGGGCGCTGGCGGGCATCCCGCAGCAGCGCGTCGAGTCGCCGGAGCTGGCCGGCCGCGCCTAGACGTACGGGGTGAGGGCCTTCGGGTGTGGTTCGGCACCGAACCCGAAGGGCCATCTCCTGGCTCTTAACTGGACTGCGGTCCGATTGTTTGGCATGTCGAAGCCATCGGACTGCGGTCCGGTTAATCAAGCGCAGGACGGCTAAGCTGTGCAAATGGCGCGTTACGGAGCACAGTACGGTCCGGACTTCACCTTCCTCGGTGTCCCCAGCTGCGATCTGACCGACCCCGCGTCCTATGCGGACGCCGACATCGTGATCGTCGGTGCCCCGTTCGACGGCGGCACCTCGCACCGGCCGGGAACCCGGTTCGGGCCGCAGGCCATCCGATCGACGGACTACCTGGGGCACGACGGTTCGAGACCCAGCCTGGCGCTGCGCACCGACGGCCTGAAGGACCTCAAGGTGTACGACGCCGGCGACGTCGAGATGTTCTCCGGGGACGTGGTGAAGTCCCTCGCCAGCCTCCGGGCCGAGGTCGCCAAGGTGGTCGAAGCCGGGGCGATCCCGGTGATCCTCGGCGGTGACCACGCGATCACCTTCGCGGACGCCTCCGGCGTGGCGAGCGTCCTCGGCCACGGCCGGATCTCGATGATCCACTTCGACGCGCACGCGGACACCGGCGACATCGAGTTCGGCTCGCTGTGGGGTCACGGGCAGCCGATGCGCCGGTTGATCGAGTCCGGCGCGCTGCGCGGTGACAGATTCCTGCAGGTCGGCCTGCGTGGCTACTGGCCAGGGCCGGACGTCCTGAAGTGGATGGCCGAGCAGCGCATGCGCTCCTACGAGATGACCGAGATCGTCGAGCGCGGCCTGACCGAATGCCTGACCGAAGCGTTCACCATCGCCACCGACGACTGCGACGGCGTGTTCCTCTCGGTCGACATCGACGTCTGCGACCCCGGCCACGCCCCCGGCACAGGCACGCCCGAGCCGGGCGGGCTGACGGCCCGCCAGCTGCTCGACGCCGTCCGCCGGATCTGCCTGGAGCTGCCGGTGGTGGGCGTGGACGTGGTCGAGGTCAGCCCGCCGTACGACCACTCGGACATCACCGCCGCCCTGGCGAACCGCGTGGTGCTGGAAGCGCTGTCGGCGATCGCCCGCAAACGCCGCGACGAACGGGACGGCACAACCTGGGACCCCCGGCAGCCGCTGCTGGACGGCCGTTGACCGCGGAACGCTAACGCGCCAGGTGGGCGAAGAGCAGTTCCCAGCGGTCCAGGACGTGGTCGAGGCGGAAGCCCTCGGCCCGGGCCCGAGCGGCGCCGCCCAGGCGCCGCCGCTCCCGCGGGGAGGCGATGAGCCGGGCCAGTGCCCGGCCGAACGCGTCCACGTCCCCGGGCGGGACGAGCACCGGAGCCGCCGAGCGGACCCCGCCCGACACGTCGAACGCCACCGCCGGCACGCCGTGGGCGGCCGCTTCGAGCAGCACGACGGGCAGCCCTTCGTGCTCGCTGGTCAGCCCCACGATCGAGGCGTCCAGGTAGGCGGCGGGCAGCTCGGCGGCGGGCAGCCGGCCTCTGAAGGCGACCCGGCCGGCGACGCCTTCGCGGGCGGCGTGCGCTCGCAGCCGCTCCAGCTCCGCGCCGTCACCGATCAGGTGCAGCTCCCAGGGCTCGGGCGGGGCGGCCCTGGCGAAGGCGCTGATCAGCCGGTCGAACCGCTTGACCCCCTCCAGCCGTCCCACGCCGAGGACGCGCGGCGCCGTGAGCGGCGACACCTGGCCGGGCCAGCCCGACAGCGGGTTCGGCATCGTCCAGGCGTTGGGCAGCAGCGCGTGCTCGGAGAAGCGCCACGCGTCGTCGTCGCTGAGGAAGACGGCCTGGTCGAGGCCGGGGTAGTGCCGGGCGATGGAGGCGAGGTGCCAGGAGCCGCGGGCGTGCTCGAACGAGCCGTGGTACTGGCCGATCCGCAGCAGCGCGCCGGGCAGCAGCCCGGCGACCCTGGCCACCACACCCGGCGAGGTGAGGACGGCGTAACCCGGCGGGAGCGACGCGAGCAGCGCGGCCAGGCGGCGGTCGGCGCGCCAGCGGGCCAGCCGTCCCTGCGGTCCCACCGGGTCGCGGCTGATCACGTGGTGCAGGTAGCGGGGGGCCTCGACGTAGCGGAACGGCGCGGCGGCCCGGTGCAGCCCGACCACGTGGACCTCGTGCCCGCGCCCGGCCAGGCCCTGCGCCAGGGTGTGTGTCACCTGCTGGACGCCCCCGAGGGTGTCGGCGTCCATGCAGGCGAACAGCACGCTCACCGAGCGCTCTCCGCGAAGAACTCGTCCACGACGCGGGCCGCCGCGTCGCCGTGCTCGTCCGCGCACCACATCTCGCGGAAGGCGGCGTACCGGCGGGCGTAGGACGCGTGCACGGCGGGCAGCAGGCGCAGGGTGTCGATCAGCTCCCAGGTGGTGGTCAGGCAGGGGCCGGGGGCGATCGACGGCAGGTCGTGGTAGACGCCGCGCTCGGCCAGGCGGTACTCCTCCCAGTCGTCCACGTAGAACAGCATCGGCTTGCCGGTCAGCGCGTAGTCGCACATCACGGACGAGTAGTCGGTGAGCAGCGCGTCGGAGGCCAGCATGAGCTCGTTGATCTCGGGGTAGGTGGCGGCGGGCCTGACGAAGTGCCGCAGGTGCTGGGGGATCGTGAACCGCTCCACCGGGTGCGTGCGCAGGACCAGCACCCACTCGCCGGCCAGTTCCTCGGCCATCAGCTCCAGGTCCACCCGCACCGACTGGCCGCTGCTCTTGGCCCGGTCCCGGTAGGTGGGCGCGTAGAGCAGGATCTTCCGCCCCGGCGGGATCTCCAGCCGTTCCAGCACGCTTCCCACATCCAGCCCGTGCACCAGCCCCCGCACCAGGACGTCGCAGCGCGGCGTGCCGTAGCGGAAGATCCGGCCCGTGTAGCCGTTCGACGGCAGGAAGACGCGGGTGAACTCCTCGCTCGGCGCGACCAGCGCGTCCCAGCGGGCCACCGCCGCGCGCCACTGCTCGCGCGGCCTGTCGAAGTCGGCGCGCAGGTCGGGCGCGTCGAAGCCGACGGACTTGATGCCCTGCCCGTGCCAGGTCTGCAGGTAGCGGGTGCCGGGCGGCTTCGGGTAGTCGAGCGGGAAGCCGTGGCTGTCGACCCAGATGCCCGCGCGGGCCATCGTCCAGACGTAACGCCAGGAGCCCCTGCGAACCAGGCGGGCGTCGGCGGGGAAGTTCCTGCGGCCGCGCGCCACCGACCACACCACCTCGACGGGCAGGCCGCGCCGCCGCATCTCCTCGTAGATGGCCCGCGGACTGCCGGTGTAGCCCTTGCCGACGTCCGCCTCGAACAGGGCCAGGTCGCGGCGCGGGGGCAGCACCCTGATGAGCGCCTTGTAGCAGCGCAGCTTCATCGCCGGAGTGCTGAACCTCCGCAGCAGCCTGCGCCTGACCGCGCGCAGGATCGACCGCCGGCACAGGCGCGCCCGCACCCGCAGGAACGCCGCCTTGCCCTCGGCCTTCACCATGACGCCCGGCAACTCGATCGGGAGCAGGTTCGGGTCCACCAGCAGCCGGTCGGTGGTGGTGTGCCCGTCGGACGCCCTGGTGAAGCCGATGCAGGGGTCCCCCGGGGCCGTCGGCGTGAAGGTGATCTCGCTGACGTACCCGCCGTCGCCCGACGCCTCCGGCCTGATCGGGACGCGCTCGTCGCCGTGCTGCAGGAAGGCGGTCCAGTCGATGGGCAGCGCCCCGAACGGGTCGTAGGTGCGCACGGTCATCCTGACCTGCCTGCCGTCGGAGGCGATCCGCGTCACCTCGTGCCGCAGGCGGGTCGCGGTGTAGGGCAGCTCGGCCATCCGCAGCCTGGTGATGTCCGTGCCGGAGGTGACCGTGGTGCCCCAGTACGTCCGCCCGTCACGCTGGACGGCGGCGCGCGGCGGGGCGTACGGCTCCGTCAGCGAGGTGGCGGCCACCCGCAGGTCGTCGATCCGGTCGTCCAGGATGAGCCGGCAGCAGACCCGGATCATCGGCTCGACCCGCGCGAACACCTCCGACGCCGTCCGCTCCAGGTACGGCCTGACCGTCGCGGCGAACTCCCGTGTCCACTCCCGGTCGCGGGAGGGCAGCGGGTTGAGGTAGACCCGCAGGTCCTGCTGGAGGAAGCGGTACTGGCGCGCGGGCACCAGGTCGGCCGCGCCGTGCGCGCGCAGCAGGGCGTCGCTCCTCCTGGCCGCCTCCACCCGGTGCCGGACGTTCCTCATCTCGCCGATGCTGAGCGAGATGGACGTCGAGCCGCGCGCCCGGTGCCAGAGGTAGACGCCCCACGGCACGACCGCGAACCGGTGCGAGACGGCGTACAGCTCGCTGGCGAAGACGTGGTCCTCGTAGTGGATGTCCTCGGGGAAGCGCAGCGCCCTGTCACGCAGGAAGCGCGTGTCGTAGAGCTTGTTGGTGCTGAAGGAGTCGAGGAACAGGTCGGGCTCCTCCCTGATGCCGCCCACCACCCGCCGCCGGGCGAACAGCGACGGGTAGTAGTGGTTCTGCCGCCCGCTCCACTCGTACAGGCGGGAGATCTGGCCTGAGACGAACTCCGCGCCGGTCCGCTCGATCTCGGCGACCAGGCTCTTGCAGGTGTGCCTGGGCAGCTCGTCGTCGCTGTCGAGGAACATCACGTACGGCGAGGACACCGTGTCGAGCCCGTCGTTCCTCGGCGCACCGCAGCCGCCGCTGTTGGACTGCCTGCGCAGGTAGCGCACGCGGGGGTCGTCCCTGACCAGCTCGGCGGCCACCTGGTCGGTCCCGTCGGTGCTCGCGTCGTCGACGATGACGACTTCCAGGCCGTGCAGCGTCTGGTCGAGCACGGAGCGCACGGCCCTCGGCAGACGGGCCGCGTCGTTGTAGGTGATCACGACAACGGTGCAGTCCGGCATGCGTAGGGCATTCCCCCAGTTCAGGGGGGTGTGTCCGTACTTGGGGGTGTTTTTGCTGGAAAATCAGCGTATAAGCCGTCGAATCAGCCAGCCGAGCAGCAGCAGCCCGGCCAGCGCCGCCGCGACCGGGGCCAGCCGCTTCAGCAGCGGCGCACCCGCGACCTCCAGCAGGTCCAAGGCCTCCTCGTCGGGCGTCAGCGAGGTGCGCAGCGTGCCCGCGGGCCGCACGTCCTCCGAAGGCACCGCGGTCAGGTGCCGCTCCTCGGACGCCACCTCCGACGCCGCCGCGGGCACGGGCTCCGCCACCGG